>NZ_CP037422.1:1785257-2062410 GCF_007748175.1 Gimesia aquarii | reverse complement strand
TCCAACTAGACCACACGGTTCTATCATGTCAAGATGTCTGGTTAAAATTACGCTTGGGTCACACAAATCACTGCGAAGCAATGAAACAGATTTTTAAAGTAAAACAGACAACAGGAAGTCACGATGGGCGAACATGCAATTATGTCACTAGCATGCATCCTTCTTGCCGCTATGGCATGTCAATGGATTGCCTGGCGTGTGAAACTTCCCGCGATTATTTTTTTATTACCAGTAGGAATTGTGGCTGGCCCAGTAATGCAATGGCTTCAGCCAGATCAATTATTTGGTGACCTGCTTTTCCCATTTGTTTCCCTGGCAGTCGCAGTTATTCTTTTTGAAGGCAGCTTGACTTTAAAATTTCAGGATATTCCTGGATTAGCACAAGTGATACGCAATTTGATCACCTTTGGAGTATTAATTACCTGGATGGTCGTTGCGATTGCAACACGCGTACTACTTGGGTTTTCCTGGGAAGTCTCATTTCTTTTTGGAGCCCTCATGGTTGTCACAGGTCCTACAGTGATTATGCCAATGTTACGAACGGTACGCCCCAAAGAGAATGTTGCTAATATTTTGCAATGGGAAGGAATCTTGATTGATCCTATTGGTGCGATTCTGGCTGTGTTGGTATTTGAATTTATTGTTGCCGGAGGAGCAGATGATGGCTTTTTAGCAGGGTCGATTGTATTTGGAAAGATTCTACTTATCGGAGTTTTGTTTGGTATTGCCGGAGGGTTTTGTTTCGGATTCCTTTTAAAGAAATATTGGATTCCACAATATCTTCATAACATTGCGGCATTGGCATTTGTATGCATTATCTTTGCGGTGTCTAATCTGCTTGAAGCTGAATCAGGATTGCTTTCTGTGACTGTGATGGGTATCTGGTTGGCCAACATGAAATCGTTGAAGCTCGAAGACATTCTGGATTTTAAGGAAACTCTCAGTATTCTTTTGGTTTCAATACTTTTTATTTTACTAGCAGCGAGATTGAACCTTAGTGCTTTTATTGATCTTGGTTGGCCTGCTGTCGGTATCTTCATTATCATTCAATTGTTAGCTCGTCCTTTGAGTGTGCATCTCTGCGCTCTTGGATCAAAATTGACTGTAGCCGAACGTCACCTCTTGTCATGGATTGCTCCCCGAGGCATTATTGCAGCTGCTATTTCAGCGCTGTTTGCTATCAAGCTGGAATCAATCGGTTACGCACAGGCATCCCAAATGGTTCCACTCACTTTTTTTGTGATTATTGGAACGGTATTACTGCAAAGTGTCACAGCCAGACCAATTGCTAAAGCCTTAAAGGTCGCTGAGCCAGATCCTAAAGGTTTTCTCATTATTGGTGTTAATATTGTGACTCAAACTATTGCTAAGGAATTAATGAACAACGGCTTTAGAACATTACTGACAGATCAAGACTGGTCTTCTGTCACGAAAGCAAAGTTGAAGGGCTTATATGCCTATTGGGGGAACCCCGTTTCAGAACACGCTGAGCGCCATCTGAATTTGACTGGTATAGGGCATCTTTTGGCAATGTCGTCGCATATTGAATTGAACGCATTAGCCGCTCAATACTTTCGATTGGAATTCGGGCCTAAGTTTATTTATAGCATTCGCAATCACCAACCACAAAATGGAAAAGCAGAAGAGAAATCGAGTTTCAAATATGGAGGGCGAATTCTATTCGATGAAACGATTTCATACGAAGATCTGGAAAAACGTTTAATCGATGGTGCAGAAATGAAAACTACATTGCTGACGGAAGAATTTTCATACGATGATTATCTTGAGCGACAAGGTGAAGCTCGTTTGATGTTGTTTGCTATTGACCCCAACGAGAATATTTATGTCTTCACTCCCACCCCAGATTTCCTACCAAAAGCAAATTGGAAAATCATGGGGATGTCATAGAAAACTCAACAACATTGACCTCTCACTTTAAATGATTCATTATCGATTCGAGATGATTAGACACGTTGAGAAAATACAGTTTCCATTTCTAGCCGATAGTAGTATTGAATCTGATTAATGGGAATTCTTATACAGTGATTTAGCCAAGTAAATTATTACCACCATTTTCTTTTTGGTGAAGGGTGACAGGCCAACCTGGAAACTGATTGGACTCTTTCCCATCGTTAACGTCGACCAGAAACCGATAGCAATTCAGTGTATAGGTTTTGGTTTTAGGATCGATCAGAACCAATCCAAAGCCACTTCCCTTCTGATGTGCCAGATCGTAACGATTCTTCTCGGTACCTGGTTCAGGATTCCCAACGGCATAGACATAGACCTTGTTTCCGAAGCCATCAATATATTCTCCCGTATTGTCCCTGCCATGTTTCGGACGGTTTTTGTGTGGCATGTTCACTTCATCCGGACGCCACCAGCGAGGATAGCCGGCCGAAATCGCGGGCGTACAAAACGACCAGCAACTGTCACGCTGTTCGTCGGCACCATATTGTGAGAGTGTCGTTAAGTGCTGGTCGCCGTTGACATGAAGCGGCATTCCTTTCCGAAGAATACGAACCGTGCGGTTTCGTGCCGTTTGCGGCCAGCTCCCGGAATCCAGGTCGGCCTTCAGATAACCTTTGTATCCGCCATGATGCGTGGCAACACCGGCAAAAACGGTTTGACTGAGCAGGACCTTTATGTTGTGTGCTCGCCAGTCATCACACCAGTGTTCCAGGAATTTTTCCTGCCGATCTCCCAGTAACTCAAGTCCCGGTTTATCCAGCTTGGAGCTATCAAAGTTCGGATCACTGACATGGTCTGCTCTACCGCTACCCGTCTCGACGCGTTCCGGACCACTTTTGAATTGCCGGTCTCCCAGGATTGCAAAACTGACTCCACCATAGACCATATCGCCATAGTAAACGCTGATGTCTTGTTTGCAGGGAGTGGGGTCATAGTAATCGGGATGATGCCCGGCACAGGTTTTGTGAACGACGTTAACCATCCGCGCCGGTTCTCGGTAGCCTCCTTTGGAGGAAGTTGAACCTTCTGTCATCTTCATACCCCCTTCTCCCCAGATGTTTCCCTGGAAGACATCGTGGTCATCGGGAATACAGACCGTGGGGCGGTCCCGCATCGCTTCACCAAAGGCCCAGCCATGCATGTAGAACTTACGGAGGTAGTTCAAAATCGCAGGTCCCGCGGGGTCACGAATCAGGCCGAAACCACCATGATCTTCATAAAGCTGATCACCGGAGAAATAGAGTAAATCAGGATCGACTTTCAGCAAGTTATTCGCCACTGGTTCGTAAGGAAATCCGTAGTCTTTCTGACAGGTCAATGCCCCCAACCGCAGAGGGCGACCTTCGGGATTTTCTCGAATGATGCCGGTTCGTTCTGTGGTGCTTTCAGTGCCATCCGTATGTTTTTCTTTATAAACCAATTTGAAGGGCGTTGTTTCTTTTTCATTCCAGTTAGGGATGCGAAAGGTTGCCGTCCAGGCATCGGTATCCAGTGGCGCAGTTCCCAGCGATTTCCATTCGCCCGCTTGCTTGATGAATAATTCGACCTCTTTGTTATCTTTTTCGCCTAAAGGCCCCGTCAAAGCGCTGAGCTTCATCACGAAACCTTCAGGGCTTCGAGAATCACTGAGTGTATACTGGGACCATAAAATCGGACCGAACTTATGCTCGGGAGAGACTGTGAACGCATCACCGGAAACGGACCAGTCGCGGAAGCGATAGCGTGCGCCAATCTTGCGTTTAAACCGGGCATCAAAGTTACTGACAAGTGCCACATTTCCGAGAATCGCCTGCTTGGGAAAACTTTGTGTGAGCGAACCGAGAGGTTTATCAGACTCGGGATTGGACACAATTAAAGTCAATGCGTACTTTTCCCCCTGCGGCTTGCCGATGAGCGTTAAGATACAGTCTTTCATGTTAGCGGGCTGACTTAACTTTTGCTGCTTGTTCCCAAGCACCATCGTTCCCGCCACCAGACCAGCCTTGATTCCGCTTCTGGCAAAACAATTACTGCGATATTCATTGATATCACTTTTGACACCCACTCGAAAACCAACACCGCCATCCTGCTGTTTCTTTTCGACCTGACTCACTCGGACTGACATCTCAAAAGCAGCATCGGTGTTAGTCAATTGGTGAGTCACAAGTTGCACATTGCGGCTCCCTCCGGTTGACTGGCATTCAGCAGCCCCATCCACAATCCGCCAATCTTCCATGGGATTAGCCCAGAATTCTTCTCCCAGCCAGACTCGATCGTGGGTTTTATTCCAGCGACCGATGACGGAGGGCTCCTCTCTCTTTTCAGAGGCAGAAACCGACGTTGGTTTTTTGAATCCGAAAAGGGTGGTTCCCAAGGCAAAGAGTTTCAAAGCCATCCGGCGGGTTAGTGATTGCATTTAATATTCTCCTATCGAGCACAGGCAGCCAAACGTATTGGCTGTGTTGAGCATGTTATGAAATAATAAGTCCAGAAAATCCATTATTAAGGGCGCAGAGGGCTTTGTCCAGCGTGGTTCACTGAATGCAGTTGCTTAGCGTTCTTTAGTAACAGCCGGTACTTTTATTGATCTTTTGCAGCCAGATTTTCTGTGACGGAAGCGGGATGAGAGACTTTGACTTTGGACGCTCCGGCTAATTTGATCAGGTCTGGCAAGTCATACACTTTTAACGCACCATGAACCGTGTTGATTAACTGATTATGAGTTTCGGGTGTTTTGACAACCTCACCCCAGGAAGGGATCATGTAACTTAAATTAACCTGCGAGAACTGATCTGGCTCCAAAGCCGCCGCATGCAAGGCGGGGATGGCCGTTTCTCCGATGGCCGTCAGTTCAATTTTTCTTGGCTTTGCTTTTGATTGGTATTCCGAAAGAAATCGTGCTGAAACCAGAATGTCTTCCGCCCGTAATTTAACCATCGAATCCCCCAACAGAAATGCCAGTGCAAATTCATGGTAATTGGGACCAAGTAAACCATGGGCCCAGTTAATCCGCCGGTTGTTTTTACGTGAAGTTTCGCCAATGCAGCGAACATCAAGGGCCATGACGACATCACCTTGTTTCATACGTTGTTCGATTTTTCCTCCCAGTGCAGCGTCAACTTGCTTCCCTGCTCCGTTGAGATAGAGCACGATTTCACCTGAGACATCATCGGGATGGAACAACAGTGCTGGCAGAGGCACACCATGTTCAGGGGTCAGAATCATTTTCTTGATATGATAGCCTTTACGTTTGATGGTGCCGACTTCTTTGAATTCTGGCCGATGAAGGTCATCCAGTTTTGTAATGTTGGTGATATCACGCACTTTTTTACGGGCGGTATTCAGATCCATGTTTGCCCACTGTTTAATACGCTCTTCTGCCAGTTCTTGATTTAAACCCTGATTAATTTCAAACAGCGAACGCTCGCCGGCATCCAGTAAAATTTGTCCTGACTGCGAACATTGCAATTCCTGATAGGTGAATACAGGCAATTCGCCTTCGAAGATCGCGTTTTCTTTATTCAGTAGCCAGCGACTCATCCAGCGTGCGGTTCCTTCACGCAGTTTCAGACCAAAGCCATGTGGTGCATCCGCTTCGATGAGATCGACACGCTCGGCGTATCCCATTCGTGTATAAAAACGTTTGGCTTCGCGGAACAATTCCCAGGTCCCTTCGATCTTAAAGGTGCTGTCATGGGTGGCGGCACAGATTAAGGTCGGTTTGGGAGCCCGCATCAAAGTATAATTAGGAATATCCAATCCATAAGCCAGTTGTCCAAAAATAATCTGCTCCCCGTCTTGAGGACCATTAAAATCGATTAATGACCGATACATGGTGGAGTAACAACCCGGAGCTGCGCATTTGACGCGATCATCAAGGGCCATCAGGTAACTGGTAAGAGTTCCCCCACCCGAGTTTCCTGCACAACCGATTTGTTTCGGATCGATATCAGGACGACTGACTAAATAATCGATACTGCGCATTCCATCCCAGATGCGATAACGGGCAGCGTTACTTCCCAGGGGAATCGAACTGACTGACATCAGTGTATGTTCTGCAGTGCAATAAAACTGAACCTGCGGATGAGGCGGACGATATCGTTTTGTGCCTCGGAAAAATTCATTCGGTTGTTTAGAAAGCACCTGATAGCGTTCTCCCTGTCCGATAGGATCGTAACAAATCGCCGCCATTCCATTTTGAGCCAGTAACATACAGACGCGCTGATAGCGATCATCGGCTTTCCCATCATGGCTATGTCCGCAAGGAATGAGCACACCGGGATAGGGAGGCTTTGATGTGGGTAGATAAAGATTCGCGGTCACATGATGGCCGGGCCAGCTTTCGTAAATCACATTTTCGACACGAAACCCTTTCCCTTTCAGGCGGCCAATGATGCGCGGGTTCAACGGTGTGCGTTCAGGGAAGCCTCCGATTTGTGTTCGAAAGAATTCCTTCATTCGTTTTTGATAGGCTTCACATTGTTCAGGGGTTTTTAATGCTTCGTATTCAGCCTGGCGTTTCGCAGAAGCATCATAACTTTGCTGCTGCAACGCATGATAAACATGCCCGACCTCAGCTATTTTGCCAGTCGCGGGGGGGAGGACATTCAGATCTTCTGTGGCATTAACTCGGGTAGTGAGAAAGATGGCAGAACAAAACGCAATCAGCTTAAGTAGTGGATTCATCAGAGAGCCTTATCAGCAGGAAATTCAGGAGGGTTGTGTTGTAAGGAGGGATGAGTTCAAATAACAATAAATTAACAATATTTATTATTATAGTCGTAAGACGAACTTGACACAAACAATAGTTGTAATTGAAGCAAGAAAATCTCGAAGGATAAGAATTCTCAGCTGATCACGAAACATTTTTTATTAGATCTTCGAGATCGTCACTGGCAACGAGAGACTCCAGTCGTGCTCCATTTTGAAGGCTGTTGTAATTTCATGATTGAGACCAGCGCGTCTGTTAACAACTCATCGCGAGATTCTTGTCAGATTTTGATCAGGTAGTTCTAACAGTGACATTGGTACTAACACAATATTGAATGTTCCAACAATGGGAGATCAGACAGAGACTTTCAAGTTTATCTGAGTGAAATGCTGATGATGTAATTTCCGGCATTACGTCACACAATGCAAAGTAAGCATTTTTGGAGATCAGTCAATTCCTGGGCATTTTGGCATGAATGCCGTTAGCTTGAAGGAATCGTCCGACTTTCTTGAGAGTAACATCGACAGACAGACTGCTTATACATTATTCTATGCCTGACCTTTCGGTAGCTGCGGGTCACAGCTTTTGATCGACTCATTATCAATCCGTTTTTTTCACATCGGGACAAATCTTGCCATGAATTCAGGACGGTCAACAGAGGGAAATACAATTCAGAAAAAAGGAACCTTGTTGATTGAGGATCCAATTTTGAATAAGGGAACTGCATTTACCGAACAGGAACGAATCGAAAATGGACTGCTCGGTTTGTTGCCTCCGCACGTCGATACGCTCGACGAACAGGTGGATCGTGCGTATGAGGCGTTCTGTGATTTCCATGACAATATTGACAAGCATATCTTTCTGAGACAGCTTCAGGACGAAAACGAAACATTGTTCTATCGCTTGCTGCTGGAGCATATCACCGAGATGATGCCCATTGTTTATACGCCCGTTGTAGGATTGGCCTGCCAGCGGTTCAGCCATATCTACCGACGCCCGCGCGGGATCTTCATCTCTTATCCCGAACGTGATTCCATGGATGCCATCTTCGAAAATGTGCAACGCGATGTCGATGTGATTGTGGTGACCGACGGTGAACGCATCCTTGGCCTGGGTGACCAGGGAGTGGGTGGTATGGGCATTCCGATTGGAAAACTATCGCTCTACACTTTGTGTGGTGGGGTCGATCCTGCCAGAACATTACCAATTGTCTTGGATCTGGGAACCAATAATCAGGAACGGTTGGACGACCCGCGTTATATGGGTTGGCGCGAGAATCGGATTAAAGGCGCTGAGTATGATGCTTTCATCGGGCAATTTGTTGCAGCCGTCAAGAAGCGGTTCCCCAATGTGCTTTTACAATGGGAGGACTTTGCATCCGTCGACGCCGAGCGAATTCTCGATCAGTACCGCAATGATCTTTGTACGTTTAACGATGATATCCAGGGCACAGCCGCTGTGACAACAGGTACGATTCTGGCTGCGATTGCCGCTTCCGGGGGTGATCTGAAAGACCAGCAGATTGTCATGTTGGGAGCAGGCTCTGCCGGCGTGGGGATCTGTTTACAACTGAAACAGGCCATGTTACTCGCGGGAATGAGCGAACCGGAAGCCCGTTCGCGTTTCTACGTGATCGACAAAGATGGTTTACTGCATTCTGGCCGAACGGATCTGGACGAACTGCATCAACAGTTGGCGCAGTCACCTGAAAATCTAAACGGCTGGGACTGCGATGTGTCGGGGGCGATCTCTTTTGCAGATGTGGTTCGCAACAGCAAGCCGGGAGTGCTGATCGGAGCAACCGGACAAACGGGCGCCTTTTCTGAGGACATTATTCGCGAAATGGCTAAACACGTGGAACGACCTGTAATCTTTCCACTTTCGAATCCGACTTCACGGGCAGAAGCGACTCCAGCCGACTTACTGAAGTGGACTGATGGGAAAGCGGTGATCGCCACCGGCAGCCCTTTTGATCCTGTCGAATTTAATGGTGTGACCCATACTATCGCACAATGTAACAATAGTTATATTTTCCCTGCGATGGGGCTGGGTATTCTGGCTTCTCGGGCACGGCGTGTTACCGATTCTATGTTCATGGCAGCGGCATCAGCACTGAAAGAAACTTCGCCGGCGCTCAAAGACCCCACTGCATCGTTACTGCCTCCATTGACTAACATTCGCGAAGTCGGGCGACATATTGCAAAGGCCGTTGCCGCAGCTGCGATTGAAGCTGGTGTGGCTGACTCCGTTACTCCCGATGAAATTAATCAGCGGATTGAGCAAACCATGTGGAAACCAGAGTATTAACACAGCAAGTCATGTTGCATCTTAGGATGATATGCGCATCAATTGATATAAGGAAATTTCATGTCTGATCATTGCACTACTACAGTTGGTTCCTATCTTGCTTCACGGTTGGAAGAAATCGGTTTACAGCATTACTTTGCTGTGCCGGGTGACTATAATCTCGTCTTGCTTGACAAGCTGCTGGAAAACAAAAATATGCAGATGATTTCCTGCTGTAATGAATTGAACGCAGGGTATGCCGCCGATGGATATGCGCGGGCCACAGGAGGTGCCAGTGCTGTCTTCGTTACTTATAGTGTCGGAGGTTTGAGTCTGCTCAATGCCATTGCGGGGGCGTATGCAGAAGACTTGCCTGTGATTGCCGTTTCGGGAGGGCCGAATACCAATTCGGAATCCGAATTTGAAATGTTACATCACACGTTGGGGACGCTCGATTATGACTATCAACGTGATATCTTTTCAAAGGTGACTGCCGAAGCGGTCACGATCCATGATCCTCGCGAAGCGCCTGCTCAAATTGATCATGCCATTCAAACGGCACTTCGTTTTCGCAAGCCTGTTTATATTGAGATTGCCTGCAACATCGCTTCGGCTGTGACTGCAGAACCGACCGTACGAGAGTTCGGGGGACCGACGGCCAGTGATCCACTGTCGTTAAACGCCGCCGTCGAACACGCGGCAGAGCTACTCAATGCAGCAGTCAAACCTGTGATGGTCGCGGGAGTCAAACTACGTTCGTTTGGAGCAGAGGAACACTTTCATAAACTCGCGGATGCGTCGGGGTATGCAATCGCCACAATGCCCAACGCAAAAGGTTTTTTTGACGAACAGCATGCGAACTACATCGGAATCTACTGGGGTCCCGTGGGTTCACCCGGCTGTGGAGAAATTGTCGATTCTGCAGATCTCTGTTTGTTTGCCGGTCCTACATTTACTGATTACACCACCACAGGACACGCGGCTTTAATTAATCCGACGCAAGTCATACAAGCCTTACCGAACAGTGTAGTGTTCCCCGACCGTACTTTCAGTAATGTCAAATTAGCAGACTTTCTTGAGTCACTTTCCACGAAACTGAAACCGAATGATGCATCGATGGTGGCCTATAAACGAATTCAGGAAGAAGTGACGCCACTCCGCCCCGGGGCGCCGGAAACACCTCTTTCCACACGTCAACTCTTTTCACGCATTCAACAGATGTTAGGCCCCGATTCCGCAGTGATCGCGGAGACGGGTGATTCGTGGTTCAATGGAATTCAGCTCGATTTGCCGACAGGTTCACGGTTTGAAGTCCAAATGCAATACGGTTCGATCGGCTGGTCCGTTGGTGCCACGCTGGGTTATAGTATCGGTGCACCGAATCAACGTCCGATTGCTCTGATTGGAGATGGCTCGTTTCAACTGACGGCTCAGGAAGTCTCCACGATCATCCGTTACGGATTGAAACCGATCATTTTCCTGATCAACAATGGTGGTTATACAATTGAAGTGGAAATTCATGATGGACCGTACAATACCATTAAGAACTGGAATTACGCGGAACTGGTGAATGTCTTCAATGCAGAAGATGGAAATGGCTGGGGTTGCAAGGCTGGTACAGAAGGGGAACTGGACGATGCGATTCAACAAGCGGTGGCCCATGATGGTCCTGCCTTCATTGAAGTGCTCATCGACCGGGATGATTGCAGTAAGAATCTGCTTGTCTGGGGAGGGCATGTGGCCAAAAATAATGGCCGTCCACCACACTCTGCATAGTGGAATGAGAACCATATTGGTCTCTGTGGTAAAGCCACATGAGCGTGAATGTTTGCAAAATAGACTGAGGATGGAAACTGATGGAAGAAGTCTGTGAATTGCCCGATGGGAAGCTGATTCTGCGAACCCTGGCGATGCCCGCCGACACCAATGCGAACGGAGACATTTTTGGCGGCTGGATCATGTCACAGATGGATATCGCTGGTGGAATCATGTCGAAAGAGATTTCAAGTACGCGCACAGTAACCATTGCCGTTGAATCGATGAAATTCATTCGACCCGTCAAGGTAGGGGATGTCGTATGTTGTTATGGAACGGTTGAAAGAATTGGTACGACATCTATTAAACTGCAACTTGAAGTCTGGGTGGAGCCGGTGCTGCGCCATGAAGATTACGATTGTCCCAGTTTTAAAGTCACTGAGGCTGCGTTTACTTATGTGGCCATTGACAAACACGGTAAGAAAACGCCGATTGTCAAACAAGGCACCTAAACGGTTCTCAAATTCACACTCGCATTAAACAGAGATTCATCGCTGCCAGTCTGTTGCTGGGGACTTGTTCCGTGTACAATTGGAATGACTCTCTGAGTCTGATTGAACTGAATTTACCAGAAGCAAAAAGTGAATGACTTCTGTTGGCCAGAAATATTTTCAACTGCCAATGAACAGCGCGAAAGGATCAGAAACTCATGAAGAAAGTGGCGATTATTGGTGGAGGGTTCAGTGGAACAATGGCAGCCGTCAATTTGGCGCGACTGAGCACAGGTCCTCTTTGCATTCAACTGATCAATGATAAATATCCACTGGGACGTGGCGTGGCCTATGGTACGAAGCGCGAAGAGCATCTACTGAATGTAGCAGCTCGAAATATGTCGGCTGTTCCCGATCATGCCAACCATTTCCTCGACTGGCTCCGAACACGCGTTGATTATAGCGACTTACCAGATCCCCAACTTCGTGAGACATACGTACCACGGCGAATCTATGGAGACTACTTGCGCAGTATATTGTCAAACTATATGCAGCCCATCGATAGTCACCATCCTGCTGAAATTCATGTGATCGAAAATGAAGCCGTAGATATTGAACTCAATTATGATGGATGTGCAGAGATCACTCTCAAAGATGGGGAAACGGTCGAAGCGGACCGTGTCCTGCTTGCCACCGGCAATCAGCCTCCCTCACCTGTCGCATTTTCTGATCACTCGTTTTCACACCCCGCTTATTCGCCAGATCCGTGGGGAAACTGGATGGAACAAATTCCTGATTCGAAGGAGGACGTTATTGTCCTGGGAACAGGGCTATCGATGGTCGATGTCTTCCTGACGCTCAGCGAGCAGGAATGGGAGGGGAATATCATCGCGATTTCCCATAATGGGATGATTCCCCAGGCCCATTTTCGTGGAATCGAGTATCCCGATTTTCTCCCACCCGAACCGGAAAAACTGGGACTTGAGAAGCTTGTCGAATTGTTGGAAAAGCATTGTCGACAACTGCAACGGATCGGTGAGAATCCGGGAATCGTTGTAGATCGTTTGCGACCACATACCCAGCGCATCTGGCAGCAGTTTCTGGTGTCCGAAAAACAGGAGTTTCTCAAACGTTATGCAGCACGCTGGAATGTGATTCGTCACCGAATCGCCCAACCCATTCATCAACGGGTCACAGAAGCCATTACGGAGGGGCGATTACGTGTGATGCGTGGTCGAATTTCCGGACTGAGAGAGCAAGGTGACAAAGTGGAAGTAGCACTTCAAGACAGATCGGGAAACGAGCAGTTGCTGTCTGGGGGACTGGTTGTAAATTGCACGGGTCCCAACAGCGGTTTTTCAGACACCAGTGTCCCATTGTTTCAAAACCTGTTGAAACGGGGATTGATTCGACCCGATGAACTGGACATGGGCATTGATGTGGCCGCAGATTTTGCTGTGATGAATGCGGAAGGAAATCCATCTGAGTCTTTGTTTGCCATTGGTCCTTTGATGAAAGGGACACTTTGGGAAACAACGGCCGTTCCGGAATTACGTGGTCAGGCGATGCGAGTCGCTCAATTGCTCCTGGACGATGTCGCATTGGTTACGCCGGGACATGATTATCGATTCTCTGTCGAAGAAGAGCATGTCATCGAATATTATATTTGATGGATTTGCAGTTGTGACGTTCGCCAGAATTGCCAGAGGGACAATCACTCCCTTTGCCCTGCTCATTGTTCAAATGACAGAGATTGTTATTTTTTGCATGAGTTCAATTACCTCTATTTCTGAAATTTAGCAGAAAGTCCGTTTGCAATCTCTGTGTAAATAGGATGTTTAGGTTGTTTGTGTTGATGGGTATTTTAAAAAGGAGGAAGTGACCTAAGTTTATAGAAGAACAGCGATACCAGAAGCCCGATATTTATGAGGGATATTATTCCGGACTGTTGTTTGGGATAAACTCGTTTTGTTCGGGTGAGATGTATAAAACGCAAGACAAAATGATCAGAGTGAAGCTCTAAAACACGCCGATCTAGTCAAGATGACTTCGTATGAACTCTACCACTGATTTTTTATCAAAACTGTTGTTTATCAAGAGTGGAATTGATTCAAACTGGGACTATCAGTTCAACCCCGTTGAGAGTCAGGAAACAACGTCTCGTTTCAGCTTGGGAGAGCTGTTTTGTGACGTCGCAACCCGCCATGCGGACCGACCTGCGATTTCGAATTCTGTAGCATCGTGGAAGTATCATAGCCTGCTGTCTGCGGCCCAAAAAATATCTGATCAACTCCAAAGTCATCCTGAATATCAGCCAAGCCATCGTGTGATTCTCTTAGTGCCTAACTCGATCGCTTATATTGCCGCGTTTTATGGAATCTTAATGTCGGGGGGAGTTGTAGTCCCTTTGCCCGCTAATACAGAGCGAGGAACACTTCAGAAGATTCTCGAATCAACAGAAGCCTTTTATATTATTTCGACTTCGCAGGTTCTGAGTCGACAGCCTGACTTAAAAGGACTTCAGAGTGATACCATCTGTAATGATGAGTTAGGGGCACAAAACCAAACGATTCCTCCAAAGCCCATTGTCACCACCGCAGATGATCTGGCTGCGATTTTTTTCACAGCTGGTTCCAGTGGTAAGCCCAAAGGGGTGATGCTCAGTCATTCCAACTTGATTTCGAATGCCCAGTCGATTCAGGAGTATCTTGAATTGAAAATGGATGAGCGTCCTTTATGTATGCTACCATTTCATCATGCGTTTGGAAATTCCATCTTGCAGTCACATATCTTGTTGGGTGCGCACTTAGTTTTAGATGGTAACGCCTTGTTTCCAGAGAGCATTGTGAAAGCTGCGATTTTTCATCGTTGTACCAGTCTGTCTGCAGTACCAGATTTATTCCGGACTTTATTAGAGCGAACGTCTTTTAAGAAAGCCAATCTTTCCTCATTACGCTATATGTCGGTAGCCGGTGGTGCATTGCCGCACGCGCTTTCTGTTGAAATCAGTCAGTGTATTGTCCCCGCTCGCTTTTATGTGATGTATGGTCAGACAGAGGCAACGGCCCGCCTAGCTTATGTGCCTCCTGAAGATCTGCCCGAGTTAGCTGACGGGTGCATTGGTCGCGCGATTCCAGGAGTGATTCTGGAAGTAGTGGATGAAAAAGGACGTACGACTGAGCCGGGAACTGTGGGAGAGCTGCGTGCCAAAGGTGCCAATGTCATGCGAGGATATTGGCGCGATGCGACAGAAACGAGACAGCGCATCAGAAACGGTTGGTTGTACACAGGAGATCTGGCAACGATGGACGAGGCAGGCTGGATTATCCTCAAGGGACGACGTAATGCGTTAGTCAAGATCTCTGGTTACCGAGTGCACCCGGTTGATCTGGAAGAATTTGCCCTGAGATCATTCCCCATTTCGCAGGCAGTAGCTGTACCGTACGAATCGAAAGATGTGGGGACTCGATTGGCTTTGTATATCAAATTGAATTCCAAAACTGACCAAATATCAGTTTCTGAAATGAATGCCATTTGTCGTAAAAACCTGCCGCGTCAAATGGTTCCGGATTTCATTAAAATTGTTGAATCATTTCCATTAAATCATGCCTTAAAAATAGACCGTTCGCAGCTGTCGGTATCAGCAGAATAAAAAACGCAGCTTTCGATTAATTATACATTCCATAAACTGAGTGAATTCGAATGAATCGTTCGTTTCAGGATTACCTTGCGGAATGATCACAGTCGGTCACCAGACAACGGAATCTCAAATTGCGGCGCAGTGCTTAAAAATAGTAGCTTCTGACCTCGCTGATTTGCTCGTATCAAATCACCGCACTCCCGGATATTCGTCTCCGCTTTATATGCTGAGATTTGGTAAACTAAGAAAGCAGACGGGGAAAACTGCACGCGCGCGACGCAGATCACAGAGTTTTGCGAGAGACGCAGTGGTGTCAAACTGTAAATAACCACCTGAAAACAAGGCTCCATTCGATGAGAAATGGGTCTCTAAAATGCCAAGTGCATATTTTTTGATTATTTTGTCGCAATTGTGAACCATTTGTCGAATCATGTAATACTGGTACTGCGATACAATTTTGAGTTTGGAATCGAAGCCTTTATATTTGGGGGAAAGACAATCATGAAACGCTATTTATTGATTGCATTATGTATGATGAGTTCTCTCTCTATCTTGGAAGCGGGAGAAAAGCGAACTTGGGAGGGGAAGTGGAATAATCGCAAGTATAACACAAGTGGACCACTTAAGTGTGTAGCGGCATCAGATGACAAAGGAGTCTGGAAGGCTACATTTACCGGGTTGTTCAAAGGGGACCCGTTTAAATATGAAGCTACGTTTCAATCTCGACCAAATGGTAATCAATTGAATCTCGCGGGGACTGCCACTATTCGAGGACATAAATATCAGTGGGCAGGCTTTATGAAAGGAGCGACCCTCAGCGGAAAATACAAATCCAACATCGGCTATTACGGTGAGTTTGTCTTGAAAGAGAAAAAATAGACGACTATTGAGATTCTAAATCAATCTATTGATATCATTTATTCAATTGTAGGAATATGTGATTTAATTTGTTGCAGATTGGTTTTGCCTGTCGGTTTTCCAAACTTCGTTATCAACTTTATCAGTAGCCAGGCCCAAAAGGGGATTGCTTTCTCAAAAATAATGCGTTCAATAATTTCAGTTTTTCCACCTTTGGGAATGATCTCGTAGATCACAGTGAAATGATCGGGCGCTCGCTGTTCCTGTTCTGATTGCACGACTAGATTACAGGTGACCTTTAGAGGGTCGTCATCTTCCGGAACCATGCCAGCAAAGTCGATGTTTTTGCCTTTGAATTGAAGCTGGCCAATACACTTATTCCCCTCTACAGCAATAGATTTGATCTTGCTATTAATCTTTGGCCAGTTTTCCAGATTACTGAGCCAGTCGTGAATGACTCCAGCCGAGGCATTTATCTTTGCTTTCTCTGTTAATTCCAATTGCATTGGTCGAGCTTTTACATGTGCGTGAATGAAAGACCACGGTTTACAGAGTGTGGTTGCACTATTAATTCTTCGCAAGATTGATTAGATTCAAAGCGCGTTCTTTTCAGACTAATTTCTGGCAGATTACATCATTTATTGGAGGGGAAAATGTACAAAGGATTATTAATCATTTGATCGCTTTGTATGCATGCCGTGTTTGAGAACTTGACAGGTATTATTACAACTTCATTCAAATTTTTTGAGTGCAAAAAGATAGATGGTATGTGGAATGTTCAGTTTTTTAACACGTGGTCAAATTAATATTGTGTATTGTGCAAATGCGAACTCCGCTTGCAGGTCGAGTAAAATGAGTGTATACAAGATGAATATGATTTCCCTACCAATGTGAAATCGTATAACGGGTCTTCCAAATTCAGTATTCGAACACTTCTTACAGTAACAAACAAGCTCATTTTTGTAGTGCCAGTTTTCAATTGAATCTTCCTTCAATGAGCTTCGTTCCAACTACATAACTTGTTTCTTTTGATAAGAAGAAAATACAACATACCTCTACTCAAAGTACCATACCATTTGATGATTCTTATCTGTGAATCAGATTCAAATATCTTTACCTGAAATCATCTAAATTAAATAGTTCAAAACAATTGGGATTACTGTGATAGAAAGGAGTTCTGTTTCAATAAGGTGGCTCATTTCGTTTAGTTCCTTATGGAAAGTGATTCCCTCCTTTCCATGTTCACGCGTATGGAGATCACAAAAACAGTTCTATTCGATTGAACACAGCGTAGTTGTTTTTTCATTCCGATCATCTATAGATAATTATTATTCCCAGCATTTCGACAGAGTTGATATGCCAATCATTTTTATTTTATTTATACTTTCTTCATTCGATCTGGAGATTGAGTTCTGAAGAGAAAGTGCCGTTAAGGAAAACGACCATATGAAAAACAATCCTCTGCCGCGTCTTGATGAAGACCAAGCACTTCGAGAGCGTTTACTCCCTCATTGTCGGCTTTCATTAGGAGAGGTTTGGGAAGATCCTTTAGGACAGCATCGTGTGGCCTGTGCCGATGCGACAAATCTAAGCCACATAAAAAACCTGGTTCGTGATGATCGGGCTTCTTTAGCGATACATGATCCACCTTATAACCTGGTTGCTTTCAATTTGCGGGATGTCGACGCATTTATTGAATGGTGTGCGGACTGGGTTCAACTCTCTGAACGATTTATGGTTCATAACGCTTCATTTTATGTCTGGTTAGGCGCAGACCAAAACCAACATTTTCAGCCCTTGCCTCAATTTATGATGATGATGCAACAGCTGGAGTTATTTGAGTCACGCTCTTTCATCACGATGAGAAATCAGAGAGGATATGGAACACAGAAAAATTGGATGGCCGTCAGACAAGAATTATTGTACTACACCAAAGGGAATCCTTTTTTTGAAGTGCAATATACGGACATTCCCAAAATTCTAAGAGGTTACTATAAAAAGATTAACGGCAGAAAAACAGAAAATCTGGAGCGCGGTAGATCAGAAAATATTCGTCCGGGCAACGTCTGGGTTGATATCCAGCAAGTGTTTTATCGCATGGAAGAAAACGTGTCGGGCTGTTATGCTCAAAAACCTCTTAAGTCTTCCGAACGCATTATTTCTGCCAGTTCACAACCCGGTGATTGCGTCCTCGATTTTTTTTCACATTCTGGTTCAACATTAATATCCTGTGAACAGTTGGGACGACGCTGTCTAACAGCAGACCTGGATCCCATCTACTGTGAGATTTCGATCCGCCGACTGGAACATTTTCGCAATTCTGGGAAAGTCGGATGGCAAAATGGCCATCCATTTGAAGATGTATTGGAACCTTCATTGGATGAACAATTAATGGCGGATGAATAGACGTAAAGAATTACTTGGTAAAGCTAAATATCATTTTCACGTATCGATGAGACCAAAGTAAGCAGGGAATCATTTCCCCATCCAGTATTCACGTTCATATCCGGCGTGGTCATGATCCGCTTTGATATCTCATTAGATTATCAATCTATCATGAGGTTATTCAGCAGTAACTATTTAGAATTCAATGCAAAGTTCACTTCAGTTGCATCTTTATTGATTGTAGCAGTCAGTTTACTGGTTGCTGGATCGCTGTATTTAAGTGGGATCTCTACTCCACTTGATGTCGAACCTTTCGGCTCAGCTAAAGGATCTGACACTTCAGTCGACGAAAAAACGGAGACTTGATACTCGCCAAATGGGATTCCATCACCATATTGGCTGCTTGCTATCATGTAACTACCATTCTTAAGCTCTGCTGTCGCAGCAAATCCGGAGCTCGAGATGAAGTTGATCTTCCCCTCCGAAATAGGGGCTGTGTCCAGAGTGACTCTTCCGGTAACTGTTCCTAACGACTCTTCCGAACGAGAGCATCCAGATGGTATCCACAAGCCAATGATCACGACGGCAGAAAAACAAATTGGGTTTCGAACGTTTTTTTTTATTTTAAACATGGGACCACTCATCTCTGTTACGATAATCACAAGGATGTGAATGCGAACTGTTACAGAATCAGATTATAAAATACCATTTCTCGTTAGAATTAATTTAAGGCATGAAGCAAAGCCATAGACTTTATATCAGAGCATAAATATAAAAAACGACATTACGAGGTCACGTGCTTAGAAAGCATTTTTCTCTATCGAGCGAGTATGTATAAGGCTGCGTTAAACCCCTATGGTCGTTTACACACTAAAACTCTCCAAGAATCTTCCCATCATCGCGGATCGAAAGATTGATGAGAGTTGTTTGGTCAAGTGAGGAGGACAGGAAGCTAACCCCACCATCTGCACGTAATACAAAAGCCCCACCGGCATGGATCGACTGAATAGAGTTGTTTACACCATCACGATGATTCCCCCCTGTACTGGGGATTTCAGTAACATTGTCGATTGGGTATCGAATGGTTGTTATATTACGCGCCCAGGGAGTACTGCTGAATGGGTAGGTTTCACCCGGTACAGGTCGGTTCGGGCGTCCTTCTGCACCGGGACCCAGCCAGGTTCCCCACTCACCACTACCACGAATATCGACATCCTGACCACTTGAATTGACACCCCAATCGGACTGTTCACCTACCATAATCGTGTTTGAAGTTCCATCGGTGATATCTCGCAGTTTCACTGACGCATTAGCCACTAAGATCCCATTCTCGCAAGCATAACCTACATTGTTACTCACACAGCGATTTTGTCCTGTAGGATCGTTAGACGATGTTGCTGAGGCACTTGCACCAGAAATACCAATGTAACAACTCGTTGCGAACACGTTGTCTCGAACGCAGAATTTAGGTAGGGGGCTCGACGGACACCAAAGTATGTTTGGTGCCCAGTTTTCCAGCATTGATCTATTTGGTCCACCAGAGTAGCCTGCCCAGTCAACCGTTACCAATCTATTTGTCATTGCACTTTGTTCCAGGTGTGGAAGAATCGCTACCCACCAGGAAAAAGAGAATTTTCCAAAGCCGCCTGCAGGGAATGACCTATGCGCATCATGATAATTATGAAGTGCTAAGCCAATCTGTTTTAGATTATTTCGACAGGAAGATCGGCGTGCTGCTTCCCGAGCCTGTTGAACTGCCGGCAATAACAGGGCAATTAAAATGGCAATAATGGCGATGACTACGAGTAGCTCAATCAAAGTAAACGCGTGTCGTTGTTTTGTCGGCGAGTTCATGAGTTCGTCCTCTTGAAAATATGAATGATCATGAAAGAGATGAGAAACAGATTTTTATAATCAGAGTTAGAGCTAACTTAAGAAAATGGAAAAATAACAAACTTGATATGCTACTGACGCCAATATAAATTGTATTGGTGACAATATCAAATTAATAATGCACAATTGATATGGTTTTTAGATATTTATATATTGGCGACAATGTCACAATCGAAAGCGATTTTAGTCATAGGGTTCTTTCAATTTCCCTTGTTTTATGGGTTTTCGTTGCATGGATTGAGCGACCCATCAACGTTGGTTGTTGTGTCTTTGTCTGCCGATCTCTATAATTGAGAAGACTTGAAACACCTTTGAGATGAATTCAGAGCGGAGACAACTTGATGCGAATCATTTTAAATCGTCGAAAAATATTACGGTTGGTTTTATGTATTTGTTGTGCTCTTGTCTTTTACACCGATGCTCACGCTGCGGAGAAAGTCTTCAAAGCGGGTGCTGCCACCAGTAACATAACACCTCCGTTAGGCGAATACGTCGTAGGTGGTTTTAAGCCTTTTCCAGCGCAAAATGTTCATGACGAATTGCACGCTCGTTGTATTGTGCTTGACAATGGAGAAACGAAAATTGCGTTTGTGATTTGCGACAGCCTTGGAGTGAAAGCTGAGGTTTTCGACAATGCTCGTAAATTGATCAAAGAAGAAACGGAGTTGCCTCCAGAAAACATTTTGATGGCGGCGACGCATACGCACTCTGCTACACGCGCCAGCAGTCCAAAATATCATCCATTTCTTTCACGTCGAATTGCAGACTGTGTGCGTCGGGCGTTAGAAAACCGAGTGCCTGCTAAAGTCGGTTGGGGTGGAATTGACGAACCATCTGAAGTTTTCAATCGTCGTTGGTTTACGACGAATCCGGAATTCTGCAAGAACCCCTTTGGTGGCATTGACACAGTTCGTATGAACCCACCACGTGGTAATGCTGCACTGGTAAAACCTGCTGGCCCCATCGATCCCGAGATTTCATTTATTAGCGTTCAGACACTCGATGGTCGCCCGCTGGCTTTGTTGGCAAATTATTCACTTCACTATGTGGGTGGTGTTAAAAAGGGGGAGATTTCCGCGGACTACTTCGGCATTTTTTCAGAAACGATTGGTTCATTGATCGGAGCAGAGCCAGGTCACCCACCATTTGTGGGCATGCTTTCGAATGGAACGAGCGGGGATATCAATAACATCAATTTTCGAAACCCCGGTCAGCGCATGAAACCTTATGAAAAAATGACACAGGTCGCTGAGCTTACTGCCAAAAGAGTTGCCGAAGCGTATCAAGATGTGAAATACAAAACCTGGGTTCCTCTGGGTGCCGCCAGTCAAGAATTGACGTTAACGGTTCGCAAACCAGATGCCGCCATGCAGGCGTACTTTAAGAAAGTCACTGCTCAACCAGAAGACGCTCCCAAGCATCATCGTTATGAACGTAATTACGCAAGCCGCGTTCAAAATTTGCTTGATGGTCCGGATGAGATCACCATCATGTTACAAGTCTTGAGAATCGGAGATTTGTGCGTGGCGGCCATACCCTTTGAAACGTTTTGTGAGATTGGGCTGGAGCTCAAGGAGAAGACTCCCTTTGATGATGCCTTTACTATTGAACTTGCCAATGGTTCTAACGGTTACCTTCCGACTCCCGCTCAGCATAAGCTAGGTGGCTATGAGACTTGGATGGGCACGAATCGTGTGCAGATTGATGCGTCTGATAAAATCACTGCGATCATTTTAAAGTTAATGAAAGAGTTACATAACGAGAAATAAGAACTTATTCCTTATCGATTTTAAATGATCTTATCATAGTCATCACTCAATACTTTCAGAGAACCTTGAGTCAGGTCATGGATTGAAGACGTTGTGATTCCAATTCTAATATTGTTACACGAGCATGATTTTCGTATTAGAAAATTGAGAATAAAGTTCCAATTCCTTTGCTATCAGCTACAATGCAGTCACTATCAAGACTCATCATGGAATAGGGATCAATTATGTCCAAGCGACGAACTCGAATGATGTACGCTGGGGGAGGGGTGTTGGCTCTGGGGATCATTTTGGGTCAGTACTTTGGTCTGACTCCTGGTATCAATTCAGGATCAGGAGAGGGAGAAGAGAAGGCTGCACCTGGTACTGACCCTCAATCAATTCTCGCATCAACTGAAACTGAAATCGTACCTGTACTGATCCAACCAGAGCCGGAGCAAAGTAAGTCGCAATCTGAGGCTCCTCTGAAAGTGCTGGACATTTTGATTGATAATCGTAGCTACTTCATCAAAGCCGCTTCCCAGCCCAAGGAGAAATATCGACGTGCGGAGATTGTAGAGATTATCAGTCAGGCGAAAAAAGCAACCGGTAATGAAGACGGAATTCATATCCGTGTATACCGAAAAGGTTCTGCACGTGTGATACCGGAATCATTGCTGAAAGAGGAACTGAAAAAGTCGGGACTGTCTTCAGAAATGATCGACTGGAAAATTCATCTTGTGGACTGAATTGTGATCTCTTTCAATAAACCTTCACGCTCTACTAATACCGTAAATGGCAATGGAATTGTTGTAGCAAGCTTGCGAAATTCATCGCTTGTTCCAAATGTTTTTCCATCGATCTCATAAATTCGATCATTCATTTGGAGCCCGGCCAGATCAGCGGATGATGCTTTCAGAATGTTGGAAATGACGATGACGGTCGGCTCGGAATCATCAGTCTTCCATTCAATTCCCAGTCGTACTGGCTGCCCTTTTAGCTCAACAGGAATTTCCAGGGGCTTTTCTTCTTTTGGTCTTTTGACTTGCATCACGATTTTCGAAGGAGCACTACGAATAAGAGCGGCAAATCCAGAGTCTCTTATGGGGGATTTACCATCAACCTTAATGATTTCATCCCCGATTTTGAGACCAGCTTTCTTTGCAGGGGAGTTAGACAAGACTTGAGTCACCAGAAGGTTCCCCTGTTTGTATTTTTCTGCATTCCAGGCTACACCCAGCCGAGGTGGGTCAGGTTTATCAACTTTGGCTTGTTGGTCGATTCCTTCCAGAATATCTTGATCCGCATTCCGATATTTTGGTTTTTCCTTTTGAAGTGAAAAGTCGAGTGTGAGCTGTGCCAACAGTTGGGCACATTTTTGTGCTCCCGCATAATCGACTTTATGGGCATCATCTTCAGGGCGATGGTAGTCCTCATGCTTTCCAGTATGCAGCATCAGGAAAGGAATGCCTCTCTTATAAAAAGGCCAATGATCACTGTCTGGTCGAACTGCATTGTTAAACCGAATTTTGACTCCTGTTTCGCGATGATTACATTTTACTGCAAAAGAACGTAACCCTTTTGATGATCTGGATCCAAATAGGTTCAGAGGTTTTCCATTCAGACGACCCACCATATCTAAATTGAGATAAACAGAAATTTGATCGAGG
Source organism: Gimesia aquarii (assembly GCF_007748175.1). Taxonomy (NCBI): domain Bacteria; kingdom Pseudomonadati; phylum Planctomycetota; class Planctomycetia; order Planctomycetales; family Planctomycetaceae; genus Gimesia; species Gimesia aquarii. The sequence continues at coordinate 2,039,026 of NZ_CP037422.1, read as the reverse complement.
GGAATGTTGGGATGATCTACCCAGTACTTTGATCCAAGTAATCCCATTTCTTCTGCATCCCAAAATACAAACATCAAAGAGCGTCCAGGAACTTCTTTATGTTTGGAAAGTGCCTGGATGACTTCGAGAAGTGCGGCAGTCCCACTGGCGTTATCATCAGCACCATTATGAATCTGGCCGACCCCTCCTCGACTGTTACTTGGTTTCCCATATCCGACGTGATCGTAATGCGCACCGATCACTACATATTCTTTTTTCAATTCAGGATCGTTTCCGGGTATGATTCCAATAATGTTGCGAAATCCACCTTGAAATTCCTGGAAATATCCTTCGTCATCTAATCCAGGCTTGATACCATATTTTTGAAGTAACCCACGAATATAAGTACCAGCCGCCTGCCCTCCTTGTGAGCCGGCTTCTCTTCCCTCAAGTGAATCGCTGGCTAAAAATTCGATATGTGTTTTCAGCTCATCGACCGAAATTGACTTTACTGCCGCTTTATATGCGCTAGCGGCAGGATAATTCGTTTCAGCTTGAATGAAATGATTGCCACAGGCAAACCAAACCAAACCAATCAAACATAAGAATTTGATTTGTGAAGAATTACATTTACGAAAAACACCATTCGCTGGATCAGAAGTCAAAGTTCGCGGCTGTTTTGGTTTTTGATACACGCTATAAAATTCCCGACTGTTTTTGAGATAGGTGAATTAGAAAGATGGCCTATTCTTACTATACCTCTTATTTTAGGCTAGTGCTGTGTACAAATGATATTGCTCCGGACAGGTTTAAGATCAGTTACAACGACTGGTATTGCAGTTATTTACGAAGATTGGATAAAACACAATATCAATTTAATGCCCATCAACCGGCAATAATTGCAGTTAAAGGACTCTTAGGAAGTGACTTAGGGTAAGTGACTTTTAACTGAGATGCAAATCTGATTCATAAATAACGACGGCAAGGAAGCCATGGTACGTTCATTTGCTCAAACTCTGCTAAATCAATTCGCACAAATTTTATGTAAACGATTGGGAATTCTTTTTCTCATCGGTTGGATCTGTGGCCTCTTTCTGTTCGCCTGCATTCAGCGCTTCCAGTCATTTGTTAGTGACAGCTCAGAAGTTTTAGTTGGGATCGGGTTATCGATCTGTATTGGGATCTGGTTGGGTCTACCAACATCAGTTGCGCAGTCCAGCCGTGCTTCGGACTCAACATCGAAACCAATTTATGATCGCAGAAAATTTCAATTCACGTTGCTTACTTTTGCAGGTTGGTCCATTTGTTTTCCGCTTCTTTTAAAACAATTGAATCAAGTCTTACATCTGTTTTCGATTCAACAGATGTCAAATTTTGTTTTTCTAACAGGCCTCATGATATTGGCTGCGATCGCGCTCATCATGCCTGCTACCTATTGGTGTGCCCGATTATTCTGGTTGACTGTGAATCACATTGGTTTCAATTCTATTCACCAGCTGAATCAACATATTGCCCGTTATATCACAGGCATCGTATTTGGACTGTTCATTGCTATCTTCTGGTTAGTGCCGCAACTAGGCTGGACGATTTCGCTGGCATTTCCTGTCGGAGTTTCTTTACTGATCTGTTTTGGTCCATGGTTATTAGCTTACCTGGGATCTTTATTTCCTGAATCTTTCGAGTGGGTTCAGATAAATTTGATTAACATGAAATCAGGTTTACTTTCTGAGGAGAATGAGCGTTTGCTGTCAGAAAAGCAGACTGAGATTCCCTTTGTGATACATGGTAGTCGTTTTCTTGTAAGTCTGGCCGTCGGAATTCTCTTTGTGACTTCGAGTCGTGTTCTCTTTCAGTTGTATCCAGATTCACTTTACCTGAAAGTGATAGCCTGGTCTGCATTCTTAGCTGGAATTGCAATCGCATTGAATTTCATCCGTTTTCGTGGGTTAGAGGCTGCGGTTCAGTCAACAATCTGTTTCACTTTAGGAACAGGCATCGTTGGCATTGGTTGTCTGGCACTATTCCCTCTGTTTGTCTCTTGGATGCTATATGCAAATGCTTATATTGAGTTTGCTTTCGTTCTGGCATTGGTAAGAGGAGCTTTAACTGCGTTTATCTTTTGTGTTCTCGGCTATTGTTGGAGTGGTTTTTTAAATTTATCGATTCAGCCCAAGCGTTCGCGGGAAGACCAAATATCAATGTATCAACTTCCTGTTTGGCAGCCATTCTGTTTCCTGGCAGGCCTGTTACTTAGTTATGGGCTCGTTAGTACTTCAATTGCAGATGTCAGATCAGTTGCTGCGATTTCTGCATTGGTTTTACTATGTCTGGCAGTAATCATCTGGTTTTCGCAGTACCGGCTTCCTCGAACGAGAATGCAATCTGTGACTGCGAGTTTATGTTTAACGGCACTCATTACCGGCTTACTGTTTCATCACAATTATGATGCCCGTCGCTCAGCAAAATTATTATTTTCAACGAATACTTTTACAGGCTTGCGTTACGGATTAAATTCAGAGTTATTGCCTTATTTGGATGAGGGGCGTTGCTTTTCGGAAGTCGAAGGTGAATATGGCACATTTACGCTCTGGTCATTTCGTGAGAATCAAATCCAGATCCGCAGGAGTGGACTGCCATTTGGAGTCACAACTGTCGATCCTGGGCTGTGTCCTCACACGACAGGGGAACTGATGCCCTTCCTGATACCCGTGATTCTTCATGAGCGTCCCTCGGAAGTCTTATTTTTAGGTCTGGGGGCAGGGGTCGGAGTCAACTCCAGTTTGGATTTCCCAGTTCAAAATGTGACTTGTCTGGAATCCGATCAAGGGCTCGTCAAATTGTATGAGGAAGAGCTTGCGTCTCGAAATTCCATTTCTGCATTCGATTCAGAACAAGTTCAATTGATTCAACTACCGATTGCGTTGGCGATGGCGTCTCGAACTGAATCGGAAAAGCAATATGATTTGATTATCAGTAATCCGGTTCAGTCAGTGGTGACACAGTCGTTGTCTGAATATACGGCTGAGTTTTATCAGAATGTTTCCCGCCATCTGAATCAAGAAGGGATTTTTTGTCAGAGGTTTCAACACATTGATTTTGGAGCCCAGCCTTTACGTGTGATAGCACAAACATTTCTTTCCCAGTTTAAACAGGTCATGGCAATTGAAATTGCCAATGGTGAAACATTATTTTTGGCAACGAATTCTGAGCAAGGCTTTATTCGGGACAATTTGATCGATCGGCTACAAGCTCCCCAGGTAAGACGCACAATGGCGCAAGTAGGCTGGGACTGGTCTGTTTTGATGAATCTGGCCGCCTATTCTCATGAAGCGTTGAAAGACATGGCCGATGATGTGAAAACATCCGTGAATAATACTTCGACCGGTAATTTTGCTTTTACACTACCTTTCGAATTAATGCGTTGGGGATTAAAGCGAGAAGAAATTCAGAAGATGGTTTCCAAAGAAAACCGTACGGGTCGTATTATCAACTGGATGCCACTTGAAAAAGATGATCCCATCGTGCTCAGGAGACTGTCAGAGGTCACTGCACAAAATAAATTGATGGCACAATACCCTGATCAATACTGGAAGTATCGGAAACCTGCCAAGGAACAGATTACAGAAAACCCGCGTTCATTGATCAGGCAAGTTGCCGCTGAGAACTTAAATGATGATTATATTCATAGTGAAGACAAACGCCGCATGCTTTATTTCAAAGCATTATCAGACGCGATGGAAAAGGCAAATCCTTCGATAGAACTTATCAGCCGTGTTGTGAAATTTACCTCCACCTATGATCCAATGGTGAGCTATTTTATGCATGATGAAGTGGCCGAACTCTACAAAAAGTCAAAAGACGCTCCTCCGATTCTCGAATTTTCACATCGACTTCATGCCATCAATTATGGGGCAGTTTCAGATCGGTCTATCAATTCTGTCGTGCGTGCTCTGGAATTAGCAGCCACCAAACCTGAGATGTTCCAGAGATCGCACCAGCAATGGGATCATTTAAATGGCCTGCTTCAGGCTCTGAAAGTACGTTGGGACAATCGTTCTCAAGCCCGCCCTGTCACCTCCAAGCAGGCATTACATGACATCGAACTGAGTATATCCGCAATCGAATTGGCATTTGATGCCATGGATGGATTACACGACCAAATAGGGGTTTCACAACAAAGCTGGGGTCTACGAAAACTGGTTTTAGAGCGAACATTGGTTCGGCCTTTACAGACCTATCAAAATCGAGTGTTACCACATCACTATAAAAAAACGCGCGAAGAAGCCAAAAAACTGTTAGAGAATATTAAGCTTCCCGAAGCTGATGCACTTTGAGGCTAAGGGTTCTTTTCAAAGTCAATTCAGGAATCGATTTACAAACTAAGTGTCGATCCGATGTAAGCAGCTTCTATCATTCTCTAGAATTTCAGATTCATTTCCTTCACTCGCGTTAAAAAGCCCAATTTTCTGAATCTTTTTGGACTCTAAATGAGTATATTGGGAAATGTTGAATAGGGCACTTTTGTCAGGTGAGACTCCTCAGGTGGCAAGAGGAAAGCCCAATTTCAGGTTACTTTCGAATCCTCGGAAAAGGCGGATCATGACAAACTACTTTTATTCAAATTCATATCATGCGTTTTCTAAACATAGAACAATTTTTCGGTGTGTATGTAGCACAATACTGTTGACTACCCTGCTTTTCAGTAACTCCCTTTGGGGGCAGGAACCGTCCAAAAAAGACTCAGAGAAAAAAGAGAAAACAAAACAGGCAGTAGAGACGTTATTACCTAAGCCGATTATTGTCATCAATTTTGCAAGTGTTGAACGCATTTTACAGGACATCGATTTGATTTTCGAATTGGCAGAGCGCCCTGAAATTGCTGAGATTGCTTCATCTTCTCTCGCGAATGTCAACGATCTCGAAGGTATCGACCAAAACAAAAACATGGGAGTGGAAATGTATCTGAAAACAGGGTTGTTACCTCAGCCTGTTTTCATCATGTATCTTCCCATTTCAAAAGTTCGCTCCTTTATTGAGACGCTGGAAGCAGTCATTCCCGGTGATGAAGAAACAATCAAAAAAGACCCAAATCGCGATGATCTCTTTATTGTTAATGGCAGACGTGGTGAGTCTTTAATTCGCATGCAAGACAATTATGCCCATATGCTGTTTCGAGGTGGAGAAAGTGAAGAAACCCTCGACCTGATTACAACCCGAAATTTTGATGATCCCACACAGCAATTTCAGAACCTAACCAATAATTATGATCTTGCAGTGAAACTGGATTTAAGTGGCGTTCCTGAATTGATGCGAACAACATTTTTAGGATTTTTTCGTACTGCAATCGAAACTCAGTTACAACAAAGAGATGGAGAATCTGACTCTGCTTATGAACTACGGCGTATGTCGGGAAAACAGAATATCGAAGGGATCGAATATTTTCTCAACGAAGCCCAGGAGTTAGTGTTAGGCGGATATATTGATACAGAGCAGAAAAGGGGAATCATTGATTTTCTGATCAAGGCAAGACCCAATAGCGATCTGGCTCGTGATATTAAAAATATTCCTGGTAAGGCCAGTTATTTCAGTGTGGTGACCTCACGTAAGAATTTACCTGTCGCGGCTTCTGCATCAATGAATATTGCGCGTCGTGAGCGAGAATCTTATCACGCTTATTTAACTTACTTTGAGAAACAACTCGCTGAAAAGTTGTTAGCTGAAGATGAACGTCTGCAAAATACAAATTCTGTAAAGCAGTTTTTTGGTCCCATTAAATCAATGGTGAAGAAGGGACACCTGGATTTGTTTGCACAACTCGTTGCAACACCTTCACGAAAGTTTGCCTTGATCGGTGGCATCAAGGTTACTCCTTCTGCCAATCTATCGGCTGCTTTACTGGATCTAATCGAACGCGTCGATAAATTACCTGACAATAAGGCGAAAATTTTTACGAATGCGGAAACCGTTCAGGGGATCGCCCTGCATCAGTTACAGCCTGACATCAAGTCGGCCGATGATCGACAGAAACGGTTTTTAGGTGGCGTGCCCTCACTTTATGTCGGTGCCGATTCACAGGTGATCTGGTTTGCGATGGGAACGGATATCGCAGTTTCTGCACTCAATGAAGCAATCGAACAGATTAATACGGCATCGCCTGAAGCACGTAAAGAACAGCGTACGGCCCCCTTCCAAATAGAGTTTCATATGCGACCCTGGTTAGGCTTGTTTTCCGAAGAAGAAATCGATCAGAGTGGTGTCATGCAAGTCCTGGATGTTGCATTTGAAAAGGACAACGATTTAATTCAAATGACGACTCAACCAACCGAGACGGGAGTTCGAACCCAGATTCAAGTCGATGAGGGGTATTTAAAACTGTTGGGGCTTTCAATCTCGAAGCAATTTGATCGTAATCAGGAACGTCGTGCTCGCAGAGAACGGGAGCGGCAGAAAAAGAAAGCGAAAGACAATCAGAATAATTAATACTTTATCAAGAGTACAATTGTTAAATGATAATGAATGTCATTATTTCTTTTTGATCGTTACATAATGATTAATAAACTGTGCTTGTGACATGGATTGTGACAGATCAATATTTGCGCCTTCGAACAAGCGACGCATAGAACGGCTTTTTTTCCACTCTTCGGCAGAGACCATATCATCTTTATTGCGGTCAAGCAGTTTGAAAAAGTACTTGGCTTGAGTATTTATAGGATCGTTACTAGAGGCAGTAGGTTTTGTGGGAACCGTTTTTTCTTTCGGAGTCTTCTTGGATTCACTGAGCTTGGTAGAAGCTTCCGATTTTCCTGAATCTGTTCGTGATTCGGTTGGCTGATCCCGATTGAGGGCAAACATGAAAGATGCAGCACTGCGCTGTGTTTTACCTTCTTTTGAGAGCTTGATTTCACGCGGTGTCAAAAAACCATCTCCGTTCAAATCCATCGTAAAAAAATCATTGAGCTTAGTAGGGTTGTTTTTTCTCCATTCATACAAGCCAATCTGACCATCTTGATCTGTATCATGAGGAATAAAATCTTTCGATAAATCAACTGTTGTGCGTTCCAGCTTGGCGGTCTCTTTTTTAGTCGAACTACTCGATTTGCCGCTGGAAGAATTCGTCGGTCTGGTGTCTCTACCTGATTGAAATGAACCATAACGGCCCCGCATTTCACTCTGGTCAAACCCTCCCTGTGAAACCCATCCTGAACTCCCACTTGGAGAAGAACTCCTAAAGACCATTGGTCGTCTTTGCCCTCCTTCATCTGAAGAACCTCTCCGACTGCGCATGCGTTCCATGAGCTTAGGCAAAATCTGCTCAAATTCTTTTTGACTGATACTACGAGATGTATCCAAGCCTGCCGCTTCCAGAGACTCTTTCAGGCGTCCGGGCATCTGTGCAAATTCTGCTGGTTCTATTACGCCGTTTTTATTTCGATCAATAAACGACATAAATCGTTGTGCTCTGTTTCCATCACCTGGTTGAGCATAGACCAGATCAAGATTGACCCCTACCAGCATTAAAGGCAGAAGGAGCAGACTGAGAAATCGAAACATTTTCTTCCTTCGCGGTATTTTAGGCGGTCTTTTCGTGTCAGGACCGTGTTTAATAGACAACTACAGGGATTTTGCGCATCTAAAGCTTCTGGATGCAAGAGGTTTTCCCCAGAGATAACATAATAACACCAGTTATCGCGGAAAAGATCGTTCAAATCGAAAAGATTTCAGTGATCTTTGAAACGGGCCGTAAGCTATTGAAGTATCACATGATAGTGCATGTTTGGGCAATTTGCTCTTGTATTTGATTTTTGCCACTCATAGCATAATGGTCATAAGGATATCTTTATAACAAGTCTTTTTTGTCGTATTCGGAATTGTCATTCACAATGGTCCTGAAAACAAAATCCTTTCATTGCTTTGTCGTTATCTTGGTGGCACTCATTGTATGTTCAGATTCTGTCCACCAGTCACTTCAGGCTCAACAGCCGGGAGGTCGACCGGACCGGGGAGGATTTGGTGGTCGTAGAGATCGGGGAGGATTTGGTGGCAGAGGGAGCTTCGGTGGCGGGGGACCACGAAATGATATCGGTTCCCTGGTAGCACGCGAAGCAGTTCAAAAGGAACTTCAGTTAACCGAGGACCAGATTAAAAAGCTGAGTGAAGTAGCTCAAGAACTTCGTCCCAACCGTGAGTTGGTGGAACCATTTATGAATCGGATGCGTGAAGCGCAAACTGATGAAGAGCGCAGTAAGATTCGCGAAGAGATGGGCTCTGTATTCGAAAAACGGAGAAAAGAAGGCGAAGCGAAACTTTTTGGACTGTTAAATGAAAAACAAGCTGCACGATTAAAGCAGCTGCAATTGCAAGAAACCGGGTATCGTCAGCTGACCAATGAAGAAACAACGAAACAGCTTAATCTGTCCGATGAACAATCGAAAAAAATCAAAGAGATTGAGGAGCAACGGCTCGCAGCGCGGCGAGAATTAGGACGCCGTGCTTCATCAGAAGAACGTGAAAAACTTCAAAAAGAATTCGATCAGAAAATTGAGAGTGTTTTAACGAAAGAGCAACAGTCTCAATGGAAACAAATGCTCGGTCCAGCATTGGTCTCTGATCAAAATCAGAATTCTACAACTGTAACAAGTAATTCAGTTTCTTCACCTCGTCCACGCCCTCAGATTCCAATGGAACCGGAAGGCTTGCGACCGCAAGACCGCCGTATTTCATTTGGTGGCGGAAAAGCAGTTGCTATGGATAAAACTGCAGATCAACCCCAAGTCGGAAGTGAGCCCAAGGCGGCTCGTAAAATGTCGTTCAATTTCCGGTTTGCTCCCTGGGGAGATGTTTTGAAACTCTTTGCAGAGTCTGCAGGTTATACGCTTGATTTAAACGATGTTCCACCGGGGACTTTTAACTATTTTGATAATGGCACTTATACGCCGACCGAAGCGTTGGACATTATCAACGGTTACTTGTTGCAGAAAGGATATGTCATTGTTCGTCGCAATCAGTTCCTTGTTGTCTTAAACATTGATAATGGAATCCCCCCCAATCTGGTTCCCATCGTCAGTTCTGAAGAAATTGCCAAACGTGGGAAGAATGAACTGATGAGTGTTTCTTTCCAATTAGAAGGAGTTGACCTCGATCAAGTTTCTAAAGAAGTACAAGCCATATTAGGTCCTCAGGGCAAATCTGTGGCATTGAAAACAGCGAACTCGATTATCGTTACCGATATTGGCAGTAATCTATTGCGTGTCAAAAAAATTCTGGAAGGAGCGATTGCCAATGGGGGACCCACCGATCTCGTATTTCGCTCTTTCGATTTAAAGTATATTGATGCTTCGGAAGCAGAGAAGATTGTTCGCAATCAATTTGGGCTCCCTGCGGCAACGCAAAATGTGAGTTCCAGTGCCATCATGGCCCGCTATTACGAAGCACGGTCTCGACGCAGCAGTAGTAGCAGCAGTAGCAAGAGCACCTCACAACCAACAACAACGGGCAAATCAACACAGGTAACAGCAGACCCTCGTACCAATCGTCTCTTGGTGACTGCGACACCTGCTCAAATCAAAATCGCAGAAGAAATCATTAAATCGATCGATGTGGATGAAGATAGTTTGGGAAGTCTGGTGGCAGGAGGAGGTCACCGACCGTTTTTGCAGGTCTATTCAATTAGTTCAGCTGACTCACGCGAAGTCACGAAAACATTAGATGCTATGATGCCTGGCGTGGTCGTGAATGAAGATGCTCGCAATGGCAAGATTCACATTCTAGCGACACTCAAAGAACACAAAAGAATTGACGAGATGATTCGACAGCTAGATGGCGAAGGAGGCAGTCAGTCTGTTTCTGTCATCAATCTCAGTTTTCTCGATCCCATCTCTGCAACGACGACGTTACGCTCGCTGTTTTTGAGAGATGGCAATGATGCTCCGACAATTGAGGCAGACTTGCTGGGGCGGCGCCTGCTTGTACGTGGTTCGCCAGATCAGGTCATTCAAATCAAAACGGTATTAGCACAATTGGGTGAAGATGGGACCGGTAAATCAAACGATGTCAGAGACAATAGCCCTGTTCGTACGATTCCGCTTGGTGGCCGTGATTCGAAAGAAATTCTGCAGTTGATCGATAAGCTCTGGTCAGCCTCTTCTGGTGAGGAGAATCCAATCCGAATCGTAGTACCTTCTGACAATTCATTAATCCGCGAAAAAGTATTGGGAGAAGAGAGCGCTCCCGTTAGAAATCGAGGTTACCGCGTACCAACTCAAAGTACGGGAGCACCTTTGAATCGTCCGATTCAACTCAGACAACCTGCTTCAGAATCTGACACTCAGCGGTTTTTCTTTACTGCAAGCGAGCAGAAATCAGAGAGTGAAGCAACGCAACAAAAAGATGCTACTACCGAGACGAATACTGCTGATAAAGTGAAGACAGAATCAACGGGTCAGAAAACATCGACTCAGAAATCTTCTCAATTGGATAAAAAGAAACCAGTCGCCATTTCGACCAACGGAGATAATCTAATCATTTCATCAACCGATTTGGAAGCTTTGAATCGGCTTGAGCAAATGATAGAAGCTTTAACCCAGGCAATACCACCCAAAAATCAATGGACGGTTTTTTATCTTCGCTCAGCAGATGCAACGGCCACTGCTAAGATGCTGGAAAGCCTGTTTCCGACCAGTTCTGTATCAGATATGGCACCAGACTCCGGTATGTTTGGTGGTTTATCATCGATTGGTGGTAGCCTGATGGATGCCACTGGCTTGTCAACTTTAGGTATGGGGCCTCAGACATTGCGGATCATTCCTGAAGTACGGTCGAATGCGCTCTATGTCACAGGGCCTCCTGATAAAGTCCGCTCGGTAGAACAGATGTTAAAAGTGCTTGACACATCAGAACTGCCTGCTTCATTACGAAATCGTTCACCGGGAATTATTCCTGTTGAGCATGCTTCGGTGAATGAAGTCGCAAACATCGTCAAAGAACTCTACAAAGATTATATGCAAGCCCCTCAGAAACAGAATAACTCACAAAAAGGAAATCCGTTTGCTGCAATGATGGGGGGTAATCGAAACCAGCAAAATTCTAATGCGAAACCAGCTGAAGCCCGACTTGCTGTGAGCGTTGACGAAAATGCGAATCAATTGCTGGTTTCAGCCAGTGATTCGCTGTTTCAAGAGATCGAATCACTGGTTCGTGAGTTGGATTACTCTGCCAAAATGTCACGAAAATCAGTACGCGTTGTGACTTTAAACAACGCGAATTCTGCTTTAATTCAGAATGCTTTGACTTCGCTCTTACCTAATGTTTCTGTCAGTACAACAGGTAGTAATTCTCGGAAAAAAACAACCGACCAGAACGCGAATTCTCCAAACCAACCTGCATCCCCCACGAATTCAGATAACCGTAATGAAGAAATTCGCAAATTTTTTGAACAGCGAATGCGCGAACGGATGGGAATTCCTCAACCTGGGGGAAATTCGAATGGTCGTACCTCGCGCGGTTTTCGTTTTCCTGGAAGTGACAATAGTGGTATTAGAGGAGGCGGCAGCCGTTCGAATCGTGGCCGGGGTCGCTAAGATACCATTCTCCATGAATTTTTTTGCTATTGCGTAAACCCCATGGAAATCGGTGAAATTCTCCAACGACGTGGACTTCTTGACGAACGCCAGTTGCAGTTAGCGCAGCAATCGGCGAATGGTCATCGTCTGGATCGTGTTGTCCTGGAAATGGGGTTGGCCTCAGAAGAAGATCTTCTCAAAGTATTTGCCGATGAGCTTGGCATGAAGTACTTTGAGTTAAAGGACTTTCAAGTTGATACAGAGTTGCTTTCACAGTTTCCCGCTACGCCAATCTTTCGACATTCATTACTCCCCTTGCAACGAAACAACGGTCGCGTACTGGTGGCATCAGCCGACCCTTTTGATTTTGAAGCTATCGATGAGCTCAGTTCACTGAGTGGTCAGGTTTTAGAGCCGGTACTTGCACTCCATGATGATGTTGTTGAGCTCATCAAGGATAACCTTGGTGTTGGCGGTGACACGATTAACGAGCTAGTCTCACAGCGATCCGCTGAAGACGGTGTTGAATTACTTGAAGAAGTCTCTGAAGAACATGGCGAACTGGCCGATATGGCACAGGCGGCTTCAGTGATTCGTCTTGTGAATGAGTTACTGATCGAAGCATTACAGCAACAGGCTAGTGATGTGCATATCGAGCCACATGAAACGGGTCTGGTTGTGCGTTATCGGATTGATGGTTTATTGCGGGTTCAATCCGTTCCTGCCGAGATCAATCATTTTTACTCGGCGATCATCACCCGTCTCAAGATCATGTCACATCTAAATATCGCTGAGAAACGATTGCCACAAGATGGACGAATCAAACTTCGGATTACGGGGCGAGAAATCGACGTTCGTGTCTCGATTATTCCGATGATCTATGGTGAAGGAGTCGTGCTGCGCCTGTTAGATAAAGAACGGATGGTTTTTCGACTGGATAATGTTGGCCTCAATCAGGGGCTGCTAACTACCTTTCGCGATTTGATTCAGATGCCGCATGGAATTGTGCTAGTGACAGGTCCTACGGGAAGTGGAAAAACTTCAACGCTATACAGTGCTTTAAATGAAATTAAAAACCCCGAAACGAAAATCATAACGGTTGAAGATCCGGTCGAGTATCACAGTGAAGGAATCAGTCAGATTCAGGTGAATTCTCGAATTGGCCTCACCTTTGCAGCTGGCTTACGTAGTATCTTACGTCATGACCCTGATGTGGTTCTGATCGGAGAAATTCGAGATGGAGAAACAGCCAATAGTGCGATTCAGGCATCTCTCACCGGGCATCTTGTTTTCAGCACTTTGCATACCAACGATTCACCGGGAGCATTTACACGTTTAATCGATATGGGTGTTGAACCTTATCTTGTCGCCAGTACAGTGGAAGCCGTTTTAGCACAGCGTTTGGTGCGTTTACTTTGTCAGCACTGCAAAGCGCCTTATCAACCACAGGCTGATAAATTACCGCCTGATTTTCCTGACCTTGAAATTAAGGAACTCTGGGAGCCCGTTGGTTGCCGACATTGTCGGGAAAGCGGATATTCTGGACGGATTGGTATTCTTGAACTTCTCGTAAACGACACAGTCATTAAAAGGTTGTGTACCGAGCATGCCAGTTCTGGGCAAATACGCGATTATGCTCTAAAAAATGGGTGGCAGACATTACGTGATGCTGGTTGGGAAAAGGTACTCGCAGGGATTACTTCCATTGATGAAGTCCTGCGTGTCACTAAAGGAGATATCTAAAGCGAAATAATAATTGTAAATGCTAGTAGACAAATTTGTTTTCAAGAGTTTTGATTCAATCAAAGTAATTACGATGCCGGAATTTCAATACATTGCCAGAGAAGCGACAGGCCGCCAGGTGACGGGTATTCTGTCAGCACCCAATCAGCAGGATGCCTTGAACTCTCTGGCTGCGCGCAGTTTATTTCCGGTGAAAGTGGATTTGGCAGATCAGGCAAAGGCACAATTGAAATACACGGGGCGTCGTGTTCGTGCTCGCTTTTTGTCTGTCTTTTATACCCAATTAGCAGACTTACTGAAGTCAGGCGTTCCCCTGCTCCGTTCGCTGGAGTTATTGCATAAACAGTCAACAAATCCCGCTTTGAAATTAGTTCTGGAAGAGGTTCGAGCTGAAGTTGCCGATGGAACACGGCTGGCTGTCGCTATGGGCCAGCATCCCAAAGTCTTTTCTGAACTGGCTGTGAGTATGGTTCGTGCAGGGGAAGAAGGGAGCTTTCTGGAAGACGTTCTAAAACGCATTGCCAACTTCACGGACCATCAGGAAGAATTAAAAAATCGTGTCGTGGGAGCGATGATTTACCCTGCGTTTTTGACGACATTTGGAACGATTATTGTTAGTTTTTTACTCATCTATTTCGTTCCCAAGTTTGAACCAATTTTTGCAAGAATGTCCGCACGAGGAGAACTTCCCTGGGCTACCACCACACTATTGGGATTTAGCGAATTCATGCAAGCTTATTGGTTTGTGATACTTTTTATAATGGCATTAGCTGTCGTTGCGGTTTACAAATATATCGCGACAACGGAAGGAGGTATGAAATTCGATCAATTTCGATTGAACGCTTATGGATTGGGTAGCATCGTTCGCAGTCTGGCTATTGCCCGCTTTTGTCGTATCTTGGGAACCCTGCTGACGAATGGCGTTCCCATTTTACAGTCCTTACGAATTGCCAAAGATGCAGCAGGGAATAAGGTGATCAGCAACTCAATCGGTGAGGCAGCCGAAAGTATCTCTTCCGGAAAATCGATCGCAGAGCCATTTGCTGTGAGTGGGCAATTCCCGGAAGAGGTAGTGGAGATGATAGCTGTGGGTGAAGAAGCAAATAATTTAGAACAGGTATTAATTGATATCGCTGACAATATGGAACGGCAGACGAACCGTAAACTGGACATGTTTGTGCGTATGCTGGAGCCTTTGATGTTGCTGCTCATGGCTGCTGTTGTCGTTTTTGTGATGTTGGCTTTACTTTTACCCGTCTTTCAAAGCTCAGGCTTACTATAATAAATAAGGGAAGAAGACTTTGCTGGTTAAATCTCATTTAGGTTGAAGCCAGAATTGTGATTTCTGGAAAATGTATATTGCGAAAAGGATGGAGACATGTATCAACAAAAAAAACAAGTAAGACAAAAACGACACGGATTTACGTTATTGGAGATGCTGATCGTATTGGGAATCATTCTCGTTATTGCAGCGATGGTTGTTCCCAACTTGTTAGGCAGTCAGAAGAAAGCCAACATTAAAGCCACACGCGCCAGCATTCACAATCTGGAACAGGCATTCAAGCTCTATGCTGCTGAGAATAACGGCGAATACCCACAAGGAGGCCAGGAACAGATTCAGCTTCTATTAGAGCCAGCTACCTCAGATGGTCAGGCAGCGGAACCATATATTGATTCGCAACCTCTGGATGCCTGGGGACAGGTATTTCAATATGAGTACCCTAATAACAAATCAAAATCGACCAAGCCGGCAATTTGGTCTCTGGGGCCAAATCAACAAGATGAAAACGGATCTGGTGATGACGTGAATAACTGGGACCAGGCAAATTAGACTAACTTTGCAAGAGGCCAGTTAGAGATGATGACAAGGGGGCGCTATCCGTGCCATTTCAACAGAAAAAGAATTTGAAGGTTCAACAAAATCGATCAGCATTTACGCTGATCGAAATGTTACTCGTTCTTTCTCTGCTTTTGGTATTGATCTCTGTTGTCTGGCCTGCTGTACTCCGGATCAACGCGAGCAATCGATTAAAACAGAACATGCAGGATGTGAAATCAGCGTTCGCTGCCGCACGTATTCGTGCCATTGAGCATGGTATCAATTATCAAATTTACTTCGAATTGGGTGGAAACCACTATCTGGTAGTGCCCGTTGATAAGGAATTATTAGGACAAGGAATTGATTCCGCTGATACACGGCAGATCTCCAGCGAGGAGGCTGTGATCTCACAAGAGCTCTCAGAAGATTTTGAATTTAGTAAAAACGTTGCGGCAACAGTAACCGAGCCGGCTATCCCCTTCGAATGGCTTGGAAATCTTCCCGCTGCCAAAGATTGGAAATGGATGGAAACATCTTTTCCGATCACGTTTTATCCAGATGGATCTGCTGCCTTCGATTTGGAACATGAAATTCTAGGAAAAGATCAAAAAAGAGTCGCCAGTATTGAGCTTCGAGGTCTGACAGGCAGTGCATCGATTTCGTACGATCGGGAGACGTCTCGATGAGAGTTCTCAGGCCGATCACCCAGACGTCTTTTCCGAGTCGGGCTGGACTCACCTTACTAGAAGTTCTGATCTCGCTGACGATTTTTCTGGGTGCTCTGGCAGCAATCAGTCAGTTGATTAGCATTGGTTCGCGGGCCGCTTTACAGGCACAGCTTCGAACTCAGGCTATGATAAGATGCCAATCAAAACTGGCCGAGGTCATTTCTGGTGCGCAACCGATGGAGTCGGTTTCTCTGTCTGCATTCGAAGATGATAACGACAACTGGAAATGGAGTTTAAACGTCGAGCCTGGTACCTACGAGACGCTTTTAAAACTGACAGTGGATGTGCAATATTCCGGAGACTCTGAGACCGTTACCACCAGTTATCAGCTCACTCGTCAGGTTCGGGATCCTGCTGAATTGCTGGATGCAGCCAATACCGTTGAAGTGAGCGATGACACTGAAATGGAGGATTTTTAAATGCAAAAATCATTTAGTTCTCCGAAACGCAGGCTTGTTTCACTATCATTGGGATTCACCTTACTGGAAGTCATCCTGGCGATTGGATTAACAACATTACTATTGGCCGCCATCTATTCCGCTCTCGATCTGTATTGGAAATACACAACCATTGGTCATGTACAAGTAGAACGCGCGCAAATAGCCCGGGCAATTTTTCAAAAAATAACGCATGACTTACATTGTGTGACTTATGTGCAACAAATTACAGAAGAAGAGTCGACAGACTCCTCAGAAGAGGAAGATGAGATTGAAGAAATCCCGGTTACAAATCCGGATGAAGCTTATACCACTGCAAACATAGGCGTTTATGGAGATGCTCAATCACTTGTGTTACACACCAGTCGTCCAGCGCGACAACCACTACTATTTTCACAGTCAATGAGCGAAAGTGATTCCATCGATTCACGGAGCGATTTGTTATCGATCTCCTATTTTATTGCAGCCGCTGGTTCTGAAGGATTGCAGGGAGTGGTCGGCGATCGTTTTCGCAGTGCTTCAGAAAATGGTGTTGCGGCACAAGGACTTGCAAGGATCGAAGGAAATCGTTTAGCCATGATCAATGCCGATGAATCGGCAAATCTCGAAGAACTGGCCGAGCAATCTCAATTATTGGCGCCAGAAATTGACGACCTGCAATTTCAATATTTCGATGGAACTGACTGGTTAGAAGTTTGGGATAGTATTGAATATGGTACAGTCCCCCAGGCAGTGAAGGTGACAATCGGATTTCGAAGCGAAGCTGATCAAGGAGTCATCAAATCGATCAATAGTAAAATCAACGGTTACGAAAACACATACAGCATGGTGATTGCTTTACCGCTGGCATTACCTGCCATATTACAAACATCAGAACAAGAAGCCGACGCGTTTTAAATGGTGCAGCAACATTTCTTTCATCACGATCACAGGTATCAAATTTCTAGTCGAGAAATCATGTTGAAGCTGCGCGCGGGTAGTACTTTACTAGTGGTGTTGGTAGTCGTCGTGATGCTTAGTTTGGGTGCGTATACGTTTTCGGAATTAATGATCGTGGAAATGGAAGCGGCTAATATTTATGGGCGTTCCCTGCAATCGCGCGAACTGGCTCTCTCAGGTATCGAGCAAGCGGCTGTTTACGTGGGAGACCGATCAGAAATTGATGGCTGGAATTCCTACCATAACCCGGAACAGTTTCAGAATATCAATTTAGTACCGGGAGAGATTTCAAGAACCAGCGGTTATTTCAGTGTTGTGGCACCCGTCGTCACAGATTCCGAATCAAAATCCATTCGCTTCGGCTTAATGAATGAATCGGGAAAACTGAATTTGAATATTCTGGCAACTGAAGAGGTAGATGACTTAGAGGATGTCGATTCAGAATTAGATGATTTTGATATTGAGGCCGACACACCTGTTGACCGTTTAATGTATATTCCGAATATGACAGAAGACATTGCAGCGGCGATCCTCGATTGGATTGATGAGGATGACGAAACGCGTTCTTTAGGTGCTGAGAGTGACTATTACGAAACACTCGAATCGCCTTACTCTGCTAAAAATGCTCCCCTGGAGTCATTGGACGAACTATTGCTGGTGCGAGGTGTCACTCCAGAATTACTTTATGGCGAAGATACAAATCGAAATGGAATCCTCGATCCTAATGAGAATGACGGTGATGCGACATTGCCTCTCGATAATGCCGATGGAGTTCTGGATCCTGGTTGGTCAGCGTTCTTTACTGTTTATAGTCGTGAAATCAACATTCGTCCCGACGGCTCAGAGAAAATCAATCTGAATGCAACGATGTTGACTGAACTCTATGATGAGCTTGAAGTAGAACTCGGACCTGATGAAGCCCGATTCATTGTCGCTTATCGAACAAGTGGTCCGGTTCCGACATTGAGTGATCTGGATTCAGGCGACATTTTAGGGAGCACTGTGGGAGGGGGAACAAGTGAGAAAGAGGCCCTCAACGAGTTAGCCGTCGGAATCGCGAAAGCAATTTTTTCAGAAGAGGGGGTGACTGTCACTCGTGCAGGGATCGATTTATCAGCCGGAGGAATCTATAGCATCAATTCAATTTACGATCTAATTGGCTCTGAAGTCGAAACTGAGATCGATGGCCAACAGACGACCCTCGTGAGTCCCTGGTCAACTGACCCTGCCGCCATGACAGCTGATTTACCAATTCTGCATGATCTTCTTACAACAACTAAAAGCCAGTATATCGAAGGACGTATCGACATTGGGCAGGCACGGTTGGAAACGCTTCTGGGAATCCCTGAAATGGACGAAGATTTAGCCAATTCGATCGTAAATTCCCAAATGACTGATACAAATGGTGCGCCATCTACAGAAATCAGTCAGGCAAGACAAACAACGGGATGGCTAGTCATTGAGGGCTTAACGACAATAGAACAAATGAGAAAACTGGCTCCCTACATTAACAGTGGAGGGGATGTGTTTCGTGCCCAGTCGTTAGGATATTACGGAAAAGGAGGCCCTGTTACTCGAGTCGAAGCCATCATTGATGGAACATTCATTCCCCCACGAATCACATATATCCGTGATTTGAGTAACCTGGGAGCTGGGTATCCTTTGTCGTCGTTTCGAGGAAATGAGACATGGTGGCTTGGTGAAACAACTCAGTGATAGGACGATTTCGAAACTGAAATTTTGAAAAGTAAATAATGGCAGACTATCTAGCACTTAACTGGGAAAAATCAGAACTCACAGGTATCGAAGCAACTGTCAGTGGTTCAGCTGTTTCTATAAAACGATCATTTCATATCGTTTGGCCTGATGAGTTGAACCCCACTCAGGATCCGATTTCAGCTGGCAGTTGGTTGAAGAATGAATTTTCGCGGTTAAATATTTCGGTAAAAAACGTACTGATTTCTTTTCCCCGTCATGACACTACGATTCGTGTATTGGAAATACCTGATGTTCCTATAGAAGAAGTGCCTGAAATCGTTCGGTTTCAGGCGGCAACGAAATCTTCGGTTCCTCTCGGTCAATTATTACTCGACCACTTGTTGCTGCCTATCCGTGAAGGAAAAGAGGCGCGTGATGTATTGGTTGCCAGTATTGTCAGAGAACTGCACGATCAGGCAGTGAATACGTTCCAGTCGATAGGTATGGATGTCATTTCGACGGGAGTCAGTGCGATCTCTGTTGCCGAATGGATCGCACATGTTGGTACCTTCGATAAGATGTCTGATCCCACCTTAATTGTGAATCAGGTAGACCATCATCTGGAAATGTCATTGGTCAATGATCAACAACTATTATTTACCAACTCAACATCGATGACATCTGCAGATCGCGATGTGACAGAACAGTCGATGATCACAGAGGTCAACCGTTTTCTTTTAGCCAGTAGTTCACAACTTGCCGGACAGAAAACAAAACAGATCATATTGATTGGCGAACAGCAGGCACAGCAATCTTTTTCTAAAAAGTTAAGTAACCGATTTCGTTGTGCTGTTGAATTTATAGATCCGTCACTAAGTGCAGAGTCTACATTCAGTGACTCTCCCCCTCTTAAGTATCCGGGAGTTCTGGCCGGACCAATGGGGATGTTATATTCCCAGGCAAAAAAGAGTATGGAAGTTGTTGACTTTCTGAATCCTCATAAGGCAGAAGTGAAGCCAGATCGTCGTAAACTACAGATCGGTTTAGGAGTCGCCGGTGTGGTATTAATATTTATGACGGCTTTATTTTTAACACAGCGTCGTGTTTCTGATCTGGATGAACAAATAGTGGAACGCCAGAATATCCAGAATGGTTTAAATGAATTGCTCAAACGAGGGAAGCCAACTTTAGAGTCAGTCGCACTCATCGAAAACTGGCAACACTCAAATTCCAAATCATTAAAAGTATTGAATGAATTAGATACCGTACTACCTGGCACAGATCGACTCTATCTAAGTGATATGAGTCTGAATCGTTCGGCCGGTCAATCGATCAGTCGCCTGAGAGCGACTGGTCATGCGAAAGATGATCTGGATGTGAGAGACCTCAATCGCGAATTATCAAATGATAATTATCGAGTTCACCCTAAGCGAAGTAGTAACAGTACCTTCGATTCTGAGTACCCCGTTCCTTTTGAGATCGACGCAGAACGGCTTCCTCCTCAAGTCAATACTCAGCAGAAATCTAAGCCTGAGAAGGTGAATAAAAGTTGATTGGGAAGAATTATGTCGGGAATCGTAAATCAAATGCGAATTTGTTTCATTGAGTTGAGTGTGTGAACGATGCAAAAACGAGAAAAAATACTGGCATTGATTTTTGGAGCTGTGATTGTCTTCTGGTTGGGAATGCCAATTCTACATAGCACTTTTATCGAACCAATTGAGTCTCGAGAGAATCAACTGAATGTGATCAATAATTCCATTGATCAGAAAGAACAGCAAGAACTGGAACTCCTTCGTTCAGCCAAACAACTGGGAACCTGGGTTGAACACAGTCTTCCGCCGGACGAACACGATGCACAAAGGCTCTATCTGGAATGGTTAAATGATCTGGCAGAACTTTCAGGAATATCAGATTTGAAATTGTCACCTGGTCGTCGAATCCGTGAAGGCAAAACTTATATTGCCGTCCAGGTTTCTTTAGAAGGGACCGCCACTTACCAGCAGTTATGTCACTTTCTGCTGCATTTCTACCAAACCGATCTATTACAAAATATTGTTCGCTTGGAATTAAAGAGTACCGGTACTGGTAAGTCTGATCCACTCGAAGTGAAAATAACAGCAGAAGGTCTGGCTTTGACAAAGGCAAAACCCCGTGAGCAATTATTTCCACGTGCAAAAGTAGCTGCTATTCTGAACTTTGATGGGACTAAAATGAAGGTTCAAGACGTCATTGATTTCCCCAGTCAGACTCCTTTTCGAATTCGTATCAACCAGGAATTTCTCACTGTAACTGAAATCTCAGAGGATACCTGGACTATTGTGAGAGGTGCTAATTCGACAGTCCCTGCTCGCTATGATGCTGGTACACCTTTTGAGCTATCACCTCTCAGTCAATATTCTGAGGGAAACACAAAATTGCAACAGTCGATTACTCAGGATACAGAACTGATTAAAGTTCTTAGTTCAAAACATTTTCCCAAAGGGCAACGATTTCTCATCAAGATCAATAACGAAATCTTAAATGTTATCAATCAGACCAATGGAGAATGGGCTGTTCAACGTGGAGTCCTTGATACAAAACCCACTGCTCACTCCAAAGGGGAAGTTGTCATGCAAGCGCCTCAATATTTACAGGCGGTTTTTGATTATGGTTTGGTTGCACCCTCAAATCCATTTGCGAAGCCTGTTCCAGATAAAGTTTATAAGCTGGAACTGAAAGAGATTCCCAAACAGACGATTGTCAGAGGTAATATTCTTGAGTTAAAAATTCCTATAGTAGGTATCAATCCTTCAATCAATGCTCCTGTGTTATCTGTCAAAGAGAAATTACCAGGGTTGGTAATGAAATCGGATAAGTTAAAGTGGTCCCCTGCTAAAGAGCAAAAAGCAGGCGTTTATCCCATAACAATCGCTGCAGTTCAGGGAGATCAAACTCAAGAAAAAGTGTTCCAAATCGAGCTACTTGAAAAAAATACGCCACCAAAAATTGAAGCCATCAAATCTGTGGTTGCATACCAGACACAGCCTCTCTCACTATTCGTGAAAGCCAGTGATGTCGATCTTCCGCCACAAAAGCTCAAATTCGAGTTAGCATCAGAAGCTCCTGAGGGTGTGAAGCTCAACTTAGAGACAGGGGAACTCACCTGGACTCCTGCTGCTTCGGCTGAGTTAAAAGACTACGTGATTACCGTAAAAGTTTCAGATTCGGGGACGCCTCCTGTTTCTTCAACTGAGAATATTACTGTCAAGGTTCTACTAGACGACGCATTTTTTACGTTCTTAACGGGTAGTATCAACGTTGATGGAAAGAAAATTGCCTGGCTAAGAAATCGGGCAACGAACCAGAAGCAGGAAGTTCAAGCGGGAGACACCATTAATGTTTCGGAGATCCGCGCCATCGTGAAGTCTATTTCAGATAAATATCTCATTCTGGAGATCGATGGCAAACCGTGGGTGCTCTCACTGGGAGAAAATTTCAGAACATTGCGAAACCTGTCCTCAGTTCCTGTGTTGAATTAGCCTCTCCTCTTGTAAACTCGAAAGAGATGGTTACTTCTCATACCTTTCCTCTCCATTTTTCCTATTCTTAGCTCGCTATATTCTCAGGCATCAATTCTGCGATTCGTAAACCGACATCACTGACATGTACGGGCGGAAGTATTTATGCGCATATCATTACTATATATGAAGTTATGTTAATCGCCGAGCCCTAAAAAACTCTGATTTTCTTTCCAAATATAAACACCTTTGTTCAATAAAATAGTCAAACTTTTCCGATATTAACGATTGTAGGGATTCTTTCAGGGACGATCTCGCTTGAGATGCGTCTACATTCCTTGATCAGAATTCCTGAAGTCGGCTTATGGTATCAATGGGGTGAAACGTTGTTTTTATTCATACGATTAATCAGAAATTGTTCCAGGCATTTACGTTGCCTGTTAGCACTGCTCGTTCTTTGCGGGCCTTCGGTTTCTGTTTACGCCGACTCAAAGCCCTCGTTTTGGAATCGCTTCCGAAAGCCATCCTCTACAAAGACGAAGGAAACTAAAGCTGTTTCAGATGACTATGAGCGAAGCTTTTCCCAGAACGAACATCGACCAGGTAAAGCGCCTGCAGAAATTTCTTTAAACTATGTCCAATCGACGTGGAAGAAAGTATTAGAGCAAGTTGCAGAGCAAAATGAACTGACATTGGTAATGGATGTTGTACCGAAAGGTTTTTTTTCGCGTCGAGATAAACGACTGCATTCCTTTGATCAAACTTTACAAATCTTAAATCGAGAACTCGAACCTAAGGGATTTCGGTTGCTTCAAAAAGACAAATTTCTAGTCGTTCTCGATCTTCGACAGACCAAGGCAAAGTATATTCCCCCGACCATCCAAAACGGTAAATCGAAAATAAATACCGAAAGAAAGAATCATGGAGTTCAACAGGTAAACTACCAGAAACAAACTAAGGCGTCTGAATCACGCATCACTCAGCCAGATGTACCAGCGACTTTTGAAGAAAGTGCACAAAAACTTCCAAAATCTCAATCGAAACTGAGGAAAACTCTGTTTTCAGTTCGTCCAAGTACGTTGAGTAGTACAGAAATTCTCAGACAGTTCTATCATGCCTTAGAAACACGTGCTGAACTGCAGGGAGAGGGTCCAGGTGGTTTCCCCGGAATCGTAGTTTTTATGAATGGAACTCAAAAGGTACTCAAGGATGAATCAACTGATTTAGAGAACCCAGTTGATTCACATATTGATTTTCGTATAGGACTCGATAAAGAAAACAATGCATTGGTTTTTGAATGCGCTAGTTCCAAAGCGAATTCATTAAGATCAACTGTCATGAGACTTGATCAAGCTGCCAAAGGTTATGCAGAGTCAATTCAGCTTGTATCAGGTACGATGAAAATTGGTAGAGTTGCTCAAACCCTGCATGAGCAATTGAAAGCAAGTACAGTTAAAACAGGTTCGCATTTGAGCTTATCTCAAAATAGTGCTCCTAAAACACCACCGCACTTACGTAATCGAAGTTTCAATCAATTAAGACAGCGTATAGATCAAATCAGTTTTGACGAAAAACAGCCTGAGAACACAAGTCAAGATCCAGTACCACCCGGTCCAGCAGAGAAACCGGATCAAGCTCAAAAACAGCAAGCGCTTCCGGAATTATTGCAAGATCTAAAGGGCAATGTGAATATCGAGTCTGTCCCAGATCTCGGAGTTCTGATCTTACGCGGTAAAGATGAAGATGTTGAAGCACTGATGAAGATCATCAAAGAGTTGGAAGAATTAAGTGCAGGTACCCGTCCTGACATCCATTTATTAAATCTGCGTCATGTCAATTCGACTGCACTGGCTGATCTTTTGAATGGCGTGTATGAAGAGCTTGTTAACTTACGAGCTATTCAAGGGCAGACTCAAAAAATCAAATTCATTCCTCTGGGAAAGCCCAACGCATTATTGATTCTAGCACCTGATACAGATATGCCTTCGATTCTTAAGCTGGCAGAGGAACTGGATCAGCCCGTGAACCCACTCACCGAATTTGGTGTGTTTCATTTGAAAAGTGCCAGTGCCACTCAAGTCTCTACAACATTACGTGAGTTTTACGATGAACGAGGTGGGTTGGGAACTCGCATTATTGTTTCTCCCAATATACGAACCAATTCGATCATCGTTCAAGCCCAGCCAAGAGATATGCAGGAGGTCGCGGCGCTGATTCAGAAGATTGACCAGGATCAATCCAAGGCAATCAGCCGTGTCAAAATATTTCCTCTAAAGAATGCGATTG
Source organism: Gimesia aquarii (assembly GCF_007748175.1). Lineage (NCBI taxonomy): Bacteria > Pseudomonadati > Planctomycetota > Planctomycetia > Planctomycetales > Planctomycetaceae > Gimesia > Gimesia aquarii. Next base: position 2,014,339 of record NZ_CP037422.1, on the reverse strand, counting down.
CAGAGGATTTAGCTGAAACTCTGAACTCAACATTACAAAGTGTGCTTAACCCGGCAGCAGCTCGAACAGCAGGTTCCGGAGCTAATTTTGGAGGCGCGGGGGGTGAAACAGCCCAACAATTACAGGAAGCACGCTCAGTTGTCCTGGAGTTTTTGACACACGATGGATCTCAAAGCCAGGTCTTGCGATCAGGATTATTAGCAGACATTCGAGTCATTGCCGATCCGCGTGCAAACACACTGGTTGTTACTGCTCCTAAAGACAGTCTGGAGTTGGTAGAAGCTTTAATCAATCAATTTGATCAACGTGTCTCGACGGTTGCGGAATTAAAAGTTTTTACATTGAAAAACGCTGACGCAGACTTGATGGTGACTTTGCTACAGTCTACTTTTTCCGTCGAGAATCAACAAACTGATTTAGGAATTCAAATTGCGGGTATTGATGATACCAACAGTAACTTAGTACCCTTGAAATTTACGGTAGATCGACGAACCAATTCAGTTGTCGCGCAAGGCGGAGCTGATGCATTACAGATTGTCGAAGCCATCCTGTTAAAATTGGATGGTGCAGATAGCCGAAAACGTGAAACTACAGTGATTCAATTGAAAAACACTCCGGTCGCGGATGTGGCTGTAGCCATTAATGAATTTCTTGACACTCAACGTTCACTTATTGCTCAGGACCCTGATCTGATCAGTAGTTTTGAGTTGCTGGAACGCGAAATCATTGTCGTTCCTGAACCGATAAACAATAATTTAATTATCAGTGCCACGCCTCGCTATTTTGCTGAAATATCCAATCTCGTCAAAGAATTGGATAAGGAAGCTCCGCAAGTCATCATTCAGGCTTTGATTGTTGAAGTCGAATTGGATAACGATGACGAGTTTGGAGTTGAGTTGGGAATTCAGGATTCATTGCTCTTTAATCGAAGTATCATCGACAACATTCTGACGGTACAGCAAACCGTCACCGGACAAAATAACGTCACTCAAACCAACCAAACAATTGTTTCCCAAGAGGCAACGCCCGGCTTTCTGTTTAATAGTATTAACCCACTGGGAACCAATAATTCTAATAACGTTGGAAATACGGCCGGTCAGGCATTGAGTAACTTTTCATTACAGCGCGGTAATGATGATCTTGGCTTTGGTGGACTGGTGCTTTCTGCTAGTTCTGAGTCTGTCAGTGTCTTAATTCGGGCATTAGCTGCCAAACGGAATGTGCACATATTGAGCCGTCCTCAAATTCGAACGGTCGATAATGTCACCGCCCAAATACAGGTGGGACAAATTGTTCCGGTGGTGAACGGCGTCACGGTTTCCAGTGTAGGTTCAGCAAACCCTGTCATCGAACAAGATGAAGCAGGAATTATTCTGGCAGTGACACCACGGATTAGCCCTGATGGTAATATTGTCATGGAAACCATAGCTGAGAAAAGCGATTTTGATGGACAAAGCGTTCCCATCTTTACGGATGCAACCACTGGAAATGTTGTTGAATCTCCGATTAAGAACATTACACAAGTCCAGACGACGGTCAGCGTTCCCAATGGTCAAACTGTAGTTTTAGGTGGAATGATTACCGAATCTGATACTACTATTGAACGCAAAGTCCCTTGGTTGGGTGATATTCCTTTTTTAGGCATCCCCTTTCGCTATGACTCATCCTCAACCAGACGTAAAGAGTTATTGGTGTTCCTGACTCCACGCATCATTCAAAATGATGCTGATTCCGAATTCATTAAGCAGGTCGAAGCAGAGCGCATTCACCTGATGGAAGAAAAAGCGGAAGAAATGCATGGACCTATTTTTGCTGTACCTCCGGGAGAACCAGAGTTCATCCCTGATGGAGACGGGCTCTTAGAACCGATACCGCCAGCTGAGATGCCTCAATCCAATTTGAATTCATCTGAAATGATCGAAAATGAAAGCAGTGGAGAGATCCAGCAAATCGGTTATGAAACAGAGGCTTTAACAAAACGATCTAAAAAGAAGCCGGTAAAACAAAGGCGTTTTCCTTATTGGGGGCGAGATTAATAAATGGACTATTTAATCATGCCTTTTCGATATTTGATGATTTTATTTCTTTCAACACTCGTTACGGGATGCGCAAGCATCGATCTGACCAGTTGGGATTGGAAAATGAAACATCAGTTTGCGACACCCAAAAAACCGGTCTATGAAATTGTAGCACTCTGGGAACCGGCTGAAGGAAAAGGGGTTGATGGAATGCCAACCCGAGGATTTGCTGGCCAGTTATTGTTTTTCCAGCATAATAACCCCTCGCCTGTTTACGTGAAGGGCGAGGTGATGATTCATCTATTCGATGACCAGGGTGATCTGGAAGGTCAAACAAAACCAATTCATCAATACAAATTTGATTCAGGAGCATGGCAGGCTCACGCGGTTGAATCGACTTTAGGTCCTGGCTATCAGGTTTTCATACCGTATGTTCGAAAAGGTCGGATTCAAGCGGAATGTGCCTTGCGCGTTCAACTGACCCAGCAAAGAGTTTCTGATGTCTATTCGCGAATGGTTTCAGTGAAACTGGAAGGAACAACTCCTGAAACAAGGCAAACGTCTCTAACACAGAACCAACAGCACTTCGAAGCAAAAGGTCAGATCGAAGTCGATACTTTAGCAAGACGAGAAACAGGAAAGCGTCTAGAGCTATCTCGGGAGCATAAACAAATTAAATTTAATGATTCTGAACAGCGACAAGAACGAATTCAGCAAACGAAAGCAGAATCGTTGACGCCTGTTTTAGATGAACGCGATGAACGAATTCGCCAATTGGAAAATCAAATGGCTCGTTTATTGGATGACCAAAGGCAACAATCAACGGAACGATTTAGGAATTCTGAGAATGAATCTATTCCCGCAAATTCGACCAGTTATCGTAAGTTTCGATTAAGTGGTTCTGTGGAATAACATGATTCTCTAATCAGAAAACAGGTTATTTACTTCCACAGTAAAAAGTCGATGTTATAATTAACGTTTATTCAAGCTGGTTTTGCGTTTGCTTCTGTTTCAGGAGAAACACGATGCGTTTTGTTCTCATAAATACAATGAACGTCATAGTTTGTGCCTTGTTGCTTTTTGGTCTCTCCGAGCGATGTCAGGCTCAGGTACAATCTTTGTCAAATAATGCCTCGGGTAATGCAGGAACGAGTTTTGGGAATACGGGTTCCAGGAATAGTGCCTTTGGTGATTCCCAATTAGGGCTTTCTACTTTTGGTAACGCGCAAACAGTGACTCCTCAAAATTCCTTCATCGGTCGATCCGATGCAGCGCAAAACTCATTTATTGGACGTACAAATGCACAAAATACGGCCAATACTGTTGGGCAGAATCGCAACTTTAACCGGGCAAACACGAGCGGATTTCAAAATGGTCGAAATCAGTTTAATACAGGTCAGAATGCAATAAAAGCGCCTGCATTTCGTCCACAGATGAGAGTGGCATTTAAGTCTGCTCCTCTCCCGCTAAGTAATATGAAAACATCAATGGATCAGTCCTTTGGTCGAATCAAAGAACGAAACGAACGGTTTCGAGATGTGCAGTTCCAGTTGAACGCTGATCGGAGTGTCACACTACGTGGTCAAGTCGAATCAGCAAGTGCCAAAAAACTGGTGGAGTTCCTGGCTATGTTGGAGCCAGGTGTTCGTAAGGTAAAAAATGAATTAACGGTTGCTGCCAAAAAATAGTTTGTATTAAACAAGGCTTGTTGTGGCCGGTGTCTGCACTGATTTCATTAATAACGCAAACCGTTGATCATGTGCGCTTAATTGTCCCGCACTTTCTTCAAGCTGATTTTCAGCAAACGGGATTTTCACGATATGACCGCTACCAGGAGCGACATCAATCGATTCGGTTTTTTGATTTAATAATGTTCTCAATTCAAAGACCGTATTTCCAGAGGGCGTCATCAACTCAAGTTCATCGTTGAGTCCAAACTTGTTTTTGACATCGATAATCAGACCATCTTCCTCACGGTCAATAATATCGCCGACAAATTGTTGTTTGTTAGCGACCGAACGACCATGCTCATAATTTTGCATACTTTCTGAAGCATGTCTTTGGAAAAAGCCTTCGGTATAACCACGATTGGAAAGACTGTCGAGCATTTCCAACAAATTCTCATTGAACTCAACACCCGCGGCGGCATCGTCGATGGCTTTGCGATAAACCTGTGCGGTTCTAGCAGCATAAAAGAATGATTTTGTGCGTCCTTCAATTTTCAGCGAACTGATTCCCATATCACTAAAAGTCTTGACATGCTGTACCGCACGCAAGTCTTTCGAGTTCATGATGTAGGTACCATGTTCGTCTTCGTAAGCAGGCATGTATTCGCCGGGGCGTTGTGGTTCTTCCAACAAAAATACCTGATCCACGATGGGAAGTTGCTGCTGACTTTGGGGAGGGGGAGGATTTTTTAGCACAATATCACCTTCCATGGTCTGGACCGCTTCATTCACTTTATAGTCCCAGCGACAGGCGTTTGTGCAGTTTCCCTGATTTGAATCACGATGATTCATGTAACCGGAAAGTAGACAGCGCCCTGAATACGCGATACAAAGTGCACCGTGCACGAAGACTTCCAGTTCCATGTCAGGACATTCTTCCTGAATCTCAGCAACTTCTTTGATTGATAGCTCGCGAGAAAGGATGACGCGAGTCAGACCAAAGTTCTGCCAAAACTTAACAGTGGCATAATTGACGGCATTCGCCTGAACTGATAAATGGATGGGAACTTCTGGCCAACGTTCTCGTACCATCATGATTAACCCGGGGTCAGACATGATCAGGGCATCCGGTTTCATATCGATAACCGGTTCCATGTTTTTGAGATAACTACGCACTTTCAGATTGTGAGGTGCAATGTTACTCGCAATATAGAATTTCTTACCCAGTTTATGTGCTTCTTCAACGGCTTCTGCCATGACTTCCAGTTTATTGAATTCATTTTCTCGAACACGCAGACTGTAACGAGGCTGCCCGGCATAAACGGCGTCAGCACCAAATGCGTAGGCATATTGCATTGCCTTACGCGTCCCAGCGGGGGAGAGAAGTTCCGGTTTCATATTGATACCTAAATCACAATTTCTATCGAAAAACAGATTGTAAAATGCGAATCACTCAAAACAGGATAGTATTATTCCTGAGGGAGATTCCATAGGGCCTGGGCAAATTTCTTTCCTAAATCCAGATAACCCACAGAATTATAGTGCCAACGATCTGAATAACCATAATCATCAGTACTGGTTACAAGTGCTGCACGTTTGTCTTTTTTGACAAACGAGGCTTGTGCGGCTCGTACGATCTCACCATGTTTCCAGACTTTTCCATCGGGATGATTTCCTGAGTCGGAAATGCGTCCTATGACCACAGGGAGATCATCCGCGTACATGGTAGCGCGAATTAAGTCCATCAGTCGCTTCAGGTTGGCCTCATACGCTCGCGCGATTTCTTCAGCGTAAACGGCATCGCTTTCGCCTTGCATCCAGACAATACCAGCGGGAACCAGGGTATCGCTTTCACCATCCTGATCAATGTCCCGCGTTTGTAGTGCGCGTTTCATACCTGCGAGAAAATGGTCGTATTGATTGATCCCCTTACCTTCTCCCGTTCCCTTTTCATAATCCGGGTCCCAGCAACCAAAGTTGCCAGCCGCCTCGATAGCAAGAGAAGTTCCACCACGCGAAATTTTGATCAAAGCAACATTTTGATTTGGAGCGAGTTCTTTCAGTGTTTTCGCAAACGTCAGCTCAGCTCCAAACCGATTTGAATAAACATTGGCCTTCCCATCTGATTTGAATCCAGCACCGTGACCGGGTTTGAGCTGAGACCAGATACCGCGACCATCAACGGCAACACCGTCCGGGCTTGGATTTGCATGAAAGATCATAACGTCGGGAATCGGTTGTTTGAGATCGGCCGGAAGATCTTTGGTATAACCGTAGCCATCCATATTAGATTGGCCACCGAGAAAATACACATGATATGTTTTGCTGGAAGCAGTGTTAGTACTACAGAAGAATTGAATATGGATCAGCATTAATGCAACGCATGCAAAACGACACATAGGAAACCTTTCACACAATTTGTAAAAAATAGATTACTTGCGATTCGACCTCGCAAGTAATCTATTATACAAGCTATGCGATGATTTCGTCGATAGAGTGACCGAAATCCATTTCAATGCGTTTGTGGCCAGGCACTTCGAGACGGCGGGCATTCAGTCCCAACTGTTTCATCAGCGTGGCATGCACGTCAGTCACATAATGCGGATGCTCTTCGGCATGGAACCCAAGTTCATCCGTTGTGCCATGCGCGACACCACCCTTGATTCCACCACCGGCCATCCAGATTGAAAAACCATATGGATGATGGTCACGGCCGTTACTGCCTTGTGAACCAGGTGTTCGTCCAAATTCCGTTGCAAACACAACAATCGTATCTTTTAATAAACCTCTGCGTTTTAAGTCTTTTATCAGCCCTGCCGCTGGTTGATCGACCTGCTTTGCCAGCTTGGAGTGATTCGTTTTCAGATTGGAATGCGAATCCCAGGCACCGGCAGCACCACCCCCATGCATGATCTGGACAAAACGAACGCCCTTCTCTACAAATCGTCGCGCAGCCAATAACTGCATTCCAAATGGTTTTGTTGCAGGATCATTCAGCCCATAAAGTTCCTGAGTCTCTTTGGTTTCCTGATCAAACCGAATGACTTCGGGGACTGCCGATTGCATGCGGAATGCCAACTCATAAGACTTAATTCGTGCTCGAAGTGTACTATCATTCGGATATTTTATAGAGCTTAGCTGATTGAGTTGATTGATAAGAGAGAACTCAATCTTCTGTTCTGCATTCGATAGATCAAGTTCAGGCTTTGCATAGGGAAGCGGATTTTTCGGATCGACTTTGAGGGGAACCGAATCGTAGGCAGGCCCTAAATAATGTCCGTCTCTCACATCAAAAAAGCGGGGACCCATGTTGATGAATTGCGGCAGGTTCTGATTCAGTGATCCCAAACCATAATTAATCCAGGCACCAATGGTTGGTACCCTCTCATCCAACATATGTCTGCCGGAGTGGAATTGGACCTGTGCACCATGGTTGTCGTCTGTGGTCCACATGGAGCGCACGATAGAAATGTCATCGACACAACTGCCAATATGGGGGAACCAGTCGCTGACCTCAATACCACTCTGACCATATTTCTTGTAACCCACCTGCAGTGGATAAACTTTATTTCTTTGTTGCCCGTTGGCATCGTTGACGACAACAACACGTACTCGTTTCAGTTTTTCAGATTCTTGAACGCTTTTCCAGGGAGTTTCACTGATCGATTTCCCTGCGTATTTGGTGAGCATTGGTTTCGGATCGAAACTTTCCATATGACTCACGCCACCGCGCATGAACATCCAGATGACGCTTTTCGCTTTGGGAGGAAAATGAGCTTTGCCATCGGGTGGAACATGTGCCGTGGATGCACGGGCTTGATCTTCCTCTTGTAATAAGGAAGCCAGCGAAATTCCAGCAAGACCGGAACTGAGGCTCGTCAGGAAGTTGCGACGAGGAAGCTTACCTGAGAAGTTCTGAAGAGAATACTGTTTATTCATGACGCACCTTCATCGAATCGTGATGAAATCGTTATGGTTGAGTAAGGCATGAACCAGATTTTCACGCGAACGCCAAGTCGGATTCTGATTTTTATTTGATTTTAATACCGACTCTGTTTCAGCCAAAGCTTTCAAGCAAAGAGCCGATTCCTGCGGGGTTGGCTCTACACATAGAATTTTTTCGTAGGCGAGCCTAATAAATTTCTGATTATTGATATCAGGATGCTTTGTTTGAATTTGCTCTGTAATTTTACGAGCCATTTGCAGAGAGACTTTGCTATTGGCTAGTGCCAATGCCTGTTGAGGTATGACACTTTGATTTCGACGATAGCATGCAAAAATATCAGCGGCATCAAACATACTGAGAAATTTATTCTGAGCATCTCGTGAAGTTGTGAAATATAAACTGCGTCGCTTACTTTCAGGGTTTTTGTCCGGATCGATGGTCGGGCCTCCTCGAGCCAGATCGAGTTCTCCAGCCAGGTAAAGCAGACTGTCACGTATGACTTCGGATTCCATCCGTATGGTATTTCGCCGCCAGTAATATTGATTCTTTAGATCCTGTTCCAGGGTTCGGGGATCCGCGCCAATTGTTGAACTACTAAGTTGATAAGCCTGTGAAGTGACCATCAATTTGTGCAGATGTTTCATGCTCCAGTTGTGTTCCATGAAGTCAACCGCGAGCCAGTCCAGTAATTCATGCTGAAGTGGTTGTTTGGAACGCAGGCCAAAATCAGTCACCTCTTCTACCAGTGGCTGACCAAAGTGCCTTAGCCAAATATGGTTCACGGCGACTCTTGCCGTTAACGGGTTTTTGCGATCAGTAATCCAGCGCGCAAACGCCGTGCGACGTCCAGTGCTGGTTGTGGGATAAGGTTGAAATCGGGATGCCTCCTTTTCCGCAGGGCCTTCAAGTGCTTTAAGCGAAGCACGGACCGGCGTATATTTTTCGCCCGGCTTATTAACCGCTTGCTTTGCTGTTTCGAGTTGTTTTTTGGCAGTTGCGAGCTCTTTGTCAATTTTTTTCGCTGCTTCGCCTGTGGTGGACTCTCTTTTTTCCTCTGTCTGAGCAAGTTTTTGCTCGGCTAAAGCTAACTCATACTTTCTGGCGGCCAGAGCAGCAACTCGTCTCAAATTGGTTTGGTCAGCCTCTGATTGGTTCGAATAGGGGGCTTTATCAGCGGCATAGGCAGCCATCAGACTTTTTTTATAAAGCTGAGCGACTCTCAACGAAATCTTAGCAGTTGTCGATTTTGATTTCGCCAGTTTTAATGATGGTGTTTTAGAATTTTTGCCATCGATTAATTTTTCATTGGCTAGAAGTGAGCTGATATGGATCTTTTCGAATTCTGCAGAGGCGTCAAACGTCAGTAGGTCAATTTTTCCAGACTCCCTCTGTAACGGCAGCCTGTAGGAAATGGCATGCTCTCCATTCAGTGAAACGTTTACCAGTTGGTCGCGCACTTTAATTTCGAGTTCATAAAGCTCGTTCAGATTCACAGCGCATCCATGCCGTGCTTCTGCAGGATAAATAGACCGTGATCCTTCATTGTATGAGACCTGAAGCTTTGAGTCTGGCTTAACGGCGCTGAGATAGATCATCTTTTCCCGCTGACCATTGACATCAAAGGCCAGCCCGACTGAACGCCATTTATCACCACCAGTGGTCTTGAATTTCAATTTGGCTTTAAAGTTCAGCGGATGATTGGCTTTCGAACGCAGATAGGCTCGGCCATATCCCGTTTTGGTTTGAATGAGTTTTCCATCTTGAAAGGTCCATTGACCGGGGCCCATGGTCCATTGTTTTGAATTGGCCTTAGTAAAATCGTCAGCGAGAAAGAGTGTTTCTTTTTCCTGAGACTTCTTTTGAGCTGGTTTCGTTTTGGAGTTCTTCTCTAACTCTGCCAGTTGTTGTTTTGCTTGCTGTGCTGCTTTCTGCGCAACAGAGATTTTTGCTTCCGCAGCCTTGAGTTGATCCTTTAGAACAAAATCCTGTAATGCTGGATTATGTGCTTCTGCCGGCAAGTTGACTGGTGTGACTTGAAATGAATTGAAAGTGAAGATCTCCGGAGTCTCCGGCTTTAGTTCGCGAGTCTTATCAGGGTCTTTTTCATTTCCACGAATATGAACATAGGTCTTAGCATCAATGTGCGCGTCGAAAACACGAGGCAGGCCGTTTTTTTCCAGATCAGTTTCACCGGGCAGTGCGTCGAGACGTACCTGATATGGTTCAAAAATGGCTCTCATCTGATAATAATCTAAGTTGGTTAGCGGATCATATTTATGATCATGGCATTTGGCACAATTCATCGTCAGTCCCAGGAATGCCTTTGATGTATGTTCCAGAGTACTGTCCAACCAGGTTGTTCGATTGAATAAATAATAATGCCGTGCCAGAAAGCCGGTGGCACGCAGTGCCTGGTGATCCGTTGGCTTGAGTTCATCCGCGGCGAGCATGTCCTGAACCATCTCTGCATAACTGCTATCGCGATTTAATGACTCAATGATCCAATCGCGCCAATGCCAGATATGTTTTTGACTGTATCGCAATTGCTTTCCCAGTCCATACCAGTCTGTATATCTCCAGATATCCATCCAGTGTCGGCCCCAACGTTCACCATATTGTGGGCTCGCTAATAATTTTTGAACGACTTTTTCATAGGCATCGTTGCGCGAGTCGTTCACAAAATTATGTATCTCATCTTCTGTGGGTGGTAGCCCAATCAGATCGAGATAGACACGACGTAATAACACTCGTTTGCCTGCTGGGGCTACTGTGATGAATTTTTTTTGTTTCCGTTGTTGTTCCAGGAAAGCATCAATTGGATTTTGAGAGTTATGACCAGAGTGAGTTTGAGGCACTTTTGTTTTAACGGGTCGCTGAAATGACCAATGATCTTTAGGTCTGCCGGGAATTTCTTCCTGAGGAGTTTTGGCACCCTGTGCGATCCAGGTTTTGATCAAGGCGATTTCATGCGCAGAGAGCCTGGAACCTTCTTCAGGAGGCGGCATCTGCTCGTCTTCTTGAGCCATGATACGTTGTAAGAGCAGGCTCTGGTCTGGTTTGCTGGGGTGAAGGACTGCGCCGCTATCGCCCCCATTCAGCATAAGCTCACGTGTTTCCAAACGCAGTTCTGCTTCCTGCTTGAGGGCACTATGGCAGGCATAGCACTTCTCTGCAAAGATCGGCTTGATCTCCTTGAGGTAATCAACGTTTTCAGCTCCGGTGAGGTATTGCGGAGAGAAGACGCCCCATAACAAGGTTCCAAAAACAAACCTGCAACAAATTGTTCTAGAATTCCATCGTATCATACCTAAATATGTACCAGCGAATTGAAAGTGTGGTAAGTCCGTACTTCTAATTTTTATATATTATATATATCTTTCTTTGTATATTTTATACAAAATAGGACAAGTTTCACTCATAATTGTGCTAGTCAGTAAAATTAGTAACGATTTCAATTGGTATCAGGGTGTAATTTGGTAGGCTCAAGCGTTGAGACTAAGTTTAGTAATGGCTATGACTTTCCAGACGAATGTAAGCCTTGAAGTCCTATTTGATCACGTCTACCATTGCCATTTAGATCAGATAGGACAAAAGACTGGAATTTTCGTAAGTTATGGCTGGTTTTATGATCCGATTGAGAGGCAATTGCGTTTAACATAACGCAGATTCATTATGAGAGACCATGTTGTGCTTTGTAAGCAGTTAATTGAACCAGCGATTACAGATAAGGGATTCGATCATGGCCGATGATTCCAAAAGTGGTGGTGATTTGGAAAAAGATCAACGTTCACAAGAAGATGCACCTCCTTCCAGCATCTATTTAATTTCGTATCCCAAAATTGTATTTCTCTATCCCACATTCCTTGTTGCAGTTGTCGTGGCGATTTTCATGTCGATTGCTGGTGAGTCTGCGCAGATTGGTGGCAATCGAGAGCACATGGCCGAAGTGATGTCGCTGATCTTTCTGGGAGTCTTCGGCTTAAACCTGACAGTTCTTGCTTTCGATTTCCCACGAACCACCTCGTTGACTCTTTTCTTTCTGGGAGCGGCGCTCTTTATGGGGGCTTGGATGCTGTTACGGTTCAATCCTGATATCGTTCCTACGATTACTGGTCTTCTGAAAGGATTACGGCCCTGGGCTAATTCCCAAATGTATTGGCTGTTTGCCAGCATACTGGGTTTGATTTTCATTGGTGTGGCGATCAGTGTTCGTTTTGATTACTGGGAAGTGAAAGGGAACGAATTGCTCCATCACCACGGTTTCTTGAGTGATCTGGAGCGATTTGCCGCACCGAATTTGAAAATTGATAAAGAGATTAGCGATATTTTTGAGTATCTTCTGTTGCGATCAGGTCGATTGGTATTACATCCCAGGAATCAGCCTCGGGCAATCGTACTTGACAACGTCCCATTCATTTCCCGTAAGGAAAAACAAATCACTCGTATGCTGGGAGCGCTACAGGTTCAGGTACGACCAGATAATCACTAGCGGTTTCGGTACCGAACCTTTCCTCAAGTCGATGTGTCGCCATTTGACTTGAAGCAACGTTGTTTTAAGTGCAAGCAATTTCTGTTTATCATTCATAGAAATCAACGGGTCATCGTCTGCTTTGTGTATTTTAGGTGCGTAGGGTTTTGAGTTATGGGTAAAAAAGGGAAAAAGAGTGCTTCGAAAGAAGATCCCAACTCGCGGACTGTTTGCCAGAACCGTAAGGCGCGCCACAACTATGAAATCCTGGATACACTTGACTGTGGAATTGTTCTGGCAGGTAGCGAAGTCAAAAGTATTCGCGCGAACAAGATTTCGATTGAAGAAGCATTTGCTCGCATGAAAGATGGTGAAGTCTGGTTATACAATTGTGATATTGCCCTGTATCCACAAGCCAATACGATGAATCACCAGACCAGACGGCCTCGCAAGTTGTTAATGAAAAAAGCCGAAATCAAGAAATTTGCAGAGCGTGGCGAACATACCAGTTTGACGCTCATACCACTAACGGTTTACTTCACACGTGGTTTAGTCAAAGTGAAGCTGGGAATCGCAAAAGGACGCAAACTGCATGACAAACGTGAGAAACTGAAAAAAGATTCAGCTCGTATGGATATCCAACGTGCGATGCGTGCCCGTAATAATTAAGGCCCTCTGAAAGTTTTTCAAAGGGCCTTAACGCTTTCTCTAAACTGTCATAAATGTCTTATTTATTGGCTGATTTCGGGTCTGTATATAGCCTGAGATGAATTAAGTCCCCTTTTTGTGCTGGACTACCTGGTTTAGGCAGTTGCTCATAGACATGATAAATTTTCTTAGCTTCATTTGCTGGTTGGCCTGGATGAACCTTTGAGTCAAATCCCATTTGTTTCAACATTTTTTGTGCGGATTTGTAGTCCCTCCCAATCATAGAAGGCACTTTAAATGCTGCCATTTGCTGAACTGGCTTTTGAACATTCTTGTTTTCAGCCGCTGCGATGACTTTGCCCTGCAGTTGATAGTCATCAAGGTCGGGACGAAAGGGATCATTGTCTCTGCCTAATATACCTTCAATGAATCCTCGATTTTTATTCGCGACCACATCCTTAAATCGATAAACTGTCGACTGGTTTCCACCAGGGTGAATCAGTTGCACCGCACCCGGTATATAAGTCTTGGGGTTGAGTAAGACTTTTGCTTCACTGTAGTTGGCGGCATCAGCGGGCCGCCGGGGTTTCACAGCAATGATGATCTGTTGTGGCGTATTCACGAGAAGTTTTAAAAAGTATCGTTTTTTGGCAGTTTCTGCCGGCATTCCAAATAGAAAAGGCAACGGTCCTTCCATAATGTTGGCACCACGTCGATTGAGGGGAATAGGAAAGACTTCATACGTTTTTTTTTCTTCATCAATTGAAAAGATACGTTTTCCATCACAGACCCAGCGCTCGTCTTCCCCTGGTTTCAATTGAAAAGGTTTGCCTTTCTCATTGCGTTTATCACTGACCTGGCCTTTTTTAATCTCCATCCCCGTAATCTCGATCGCACCTTTATCGGGGTGCTCATAATAAAATTTGCCTTCGGATCTCTTTTCTAATTGAAAGACGTCGTCATACCATAGGCGTATATGATTTCCTTGCAGTTTTTGAATCTTCTTCGATTCGGTTTCCCATTTTTTTAGAATTTGCTCCAGTTCAGGCGGTAATGGTTCTATCTTAAGAACGGCATTGGCTGGATTAGGACGTTGTTTACGTTGTGCCAACAATTCATTGTTCATCAGTAACAGAATCAATGTAGTACAGCAGGTAAAAATAAGAGCACTTTGATGTAAAACAAGTTTCGACTTCATTTTGTTATCCAAATCCTTCCCTGAATTGCCGGTCTGACTGATCGGCGTGCCAGTGAAACTGGCGAGTGGCCCGATATCTATTAGCAATCCGTGCTATTGAAGAAGATAGGTTTTCTAGTAAGTGTGGGGGTGAATTTCGTAGCTGTGATTTCTGAAATGATGTGCGACCAGATACGGTCGGAGTGTAGCAGTTATCGTAATTTCTGACTATCCATTTTTGTAAATCTAATTACCAGGGCATTTCCATTAATTGAACAATTTGATTGGCCAAACTATCGGTAGCAGTCTTGGTTGCCGTAGCCAGAGATTGCCCCACTTCCGGGGCAAAGGAGGCTGCCGAGACCAATGATACAACATCAGCAGTGATCGGAACTTGTTGCTGCGATAAAATTTTACCACTTCGCATATCTTCCCAGGTTACCTCAACGACAAATTGTAAATTTAAATTGCGAGGATCATCAAATTGAGTTGTGCCTAAGACACTTTTGTTAATTTGTTTAATCGTACCCGTAAGTCGAGTATCAGCTTCAGCCCCTTTTGCCAGTCGAAATGGCGTGCGTGACTGAATTTTTTGCTGAACGGCTTCCGTTAACTGGTATTCAAATCCTCGGCGAAACGTCTTATTTTCAAAAATTGGTACATAAACCGTTTGTACGTCAGGCTGATAAGAATTGCCTACTGTATACCCACAGCCTGTCAGATCGATTGACAGCAGAGATAGTAGCAACAAATTGAGCACAAAACGTTTCATAAATATTTTCGATAGATAACAGACATTCCACTAAGAAATGATAAGTGATTAGAGTTTTATTTTTGCTGGTTTCGAATCTTCTTCGATGGGAATTCTCCTGATTGGCTCTTCAAGCTCATCCAATCTCAAGCGAGCCGGTGGTTCCAGTTCCTGATTTGTTGCAGGAGCTCTAGTTGACTTTGATGGAGTGGGTGGCGTATTTCCAAATGAAGGTAAACTTGGTACAAGTGATCTCTTAGGTTCTGGCTGCTGCTGAACCATTTTCTTTGGTGTTGCGTAGTTCGCCCAGAGGTGGTTGGTATTTTCCTCGCCAAGTTCTGACAGTAACTCACGGGCCTCGTTAGCAAAGCTGGAAGTCGGGTACTTTTCAATCAGTAAGTTGCAATAAATGGCGGCTGACTTTGGCTTACCTCGACGCATCCAATATTGAACCGTTTCCCAATCTCGCTTTGCCTTCGCTTTTTCAATTTTTTTCAACTCTTCTTTGAGTCTGGCTCGTTCTGATTCAGGAAAGAGACGGAGAGTGGTCTCTTTAAGCTCACCTGCGTCATTCAGGACGGTAGAATCATATTGAGGACCCTGGTATGACATCAGTTTCACGTGGGTTCCCAGCATGAACGCATCTTTAAGATGAGGACTTTTGGGATATTCTTCACGTAGTAGACTAAATGTACGGTCGGCGTCCATATAACGCCCTTTTTTCAGATAATAGCTGGCGGTAAGCATTAATGAATCATCAGCGAGAGGACCTGTCGGATCATGGAGCCAAATGGATTTGAGTGCTTCCAATGCGCGGTTCTCTGTATCGAACACGGGACGCGTACGATCAAAGAAATTAGGAACCAGAGCCCAGCGTGATTCTCTTTGTTTGCCATCACTGGGAATTTCAGGAGTTTCTGAACCAGGATCTTCTAAATTGACCTGTTGAATATCGTTACCAGTAACGATCGATGGTTCCTGCAACCAGTAGCGGGCGATATGAAACAATCGTTTTGTGGTTTGGTCTAAGTGGCGTGTGGAAGGAAAATCAATCAAAAGTTGATCATATCCATCTTGTGCCCATGAGTATTTTTTTTGTGCAAACTGAGATTCTGCCACCATGAACTGGGCATCCTCTCGGATCGGATCATTTTTGTATTTCTTCACAATGGCTTTGAATTCTTTTTCAGCCGCCTTGTATTCCTTTGCCTGGAATTTTTCGTTTGCCAGCTTGAATTCTCGTGCCCCTAATGCCGGTTCGATGAATGTCGAATCTTTTTTCTTTTTCCAGAGTGCGGTCTGCATCACTCGTTGCATTGGACCGCGAATTCCATCAATCGAAGGATTATCAGTTGCACTTTTTTTGGACCAGGGAGGTTTCCAGGCTGCGAAATCGGAGGAGCGATCACCAAACATCGTACAGCCAGAGATCAACCCACATAGCATGAGTGCAACACAAAGGCGTATTGCAGGCTGCACGCATCGAAATAGGTAATTTAATTGGTATATGGACATGGTCGTCATCCCTGACTTCCACCAGAGGGAAATGAATTGTTTGTTTATAGTTGCAGGTAGGGTGCCATTTTAGGACGACGACCCAGGATATGAGACATGGTTGTTGATAGCAATTGCCTGATCTCTCGTTGTTGCTGGAGTGATAAGTTCAATCGCTGGGAAAGTAGTGTATTCTCGACGGTTAGTTTTTGTAAAATTGTAATTGTACCACGGGAAACCCGGACTTTTCCGTGTCGCTGTTGCTCGCAATGCTGGCAATACAAGCCCCCGTTATTTGCGTCATAGAGATACGATTCCAATTCTCCCAGTTCTTGACTGCAGCCGGTACAGTACTGGAACTGAGGAAGCTGGCCGATCTCTTCTAATATAGTTAACTCAAAAATAATTAACGATTTCTGATAATCATCATGTTCTTGCAAGTGTTGTAATACGACACATGCTGCATCAAACAGCTCTGGATGTGGATCATATTCCTCAGTGAGAGCGTCTAATAACTCCGCAATGTAATACCCCACATACAAGTTGGAAAGATTTCCAGGATAAGGACGAAAACGATTCACCAGTTGGGCTTCGGTCAAAAGATCAAGACCACCGGATGATTTTCGGATGAAGACTATCCGACATGTGGCTAACAAGTCAATAGCAGCCTCAAACGAGCTTTTTAACCTTTTTGCACCTTTTGCCAACGACGCAATTTTTCCAAAGTCCCTGGTGAACCAGGTAATGACTTTGCTGGACTCACTAAAGTCGGCCAGTCGAATAATCAAACCTTCGGTTTTTTCGTTGGACATTGATGAGGTCAGGCTATATTACCGGGTTTAGTTGGTCGTACGATAATTATGAAACTCTGAATCGCTGTCTCTGCGAATTCAGTTCCTCAAATTCCGATTTCTTCTTGAATCTTTGATTTTAGAAGCGCACCCTCTACGCTGAAAAGGAGAAATGAGGGGGGAATCATGATTTACGCTTACAAAAATAAAAAGCCCGCGACTAAATCGCAGGCTTTTTTTGTTGTAATAAATACAACTAGCGCTCAAATGGAGACATACTTTCAGAAGAGAGTATGGCAAAAATTTCGGCCCGAAGTTATTTAATCGATGATGTGTCTTTCACCGGAAAGGTCAAATCATCCAAGTCGCGAACTTTAGAAAACATCGAGCTTAAAGTGATTTCCTTTGTGATAAGGTCGATCACTGGGATAAAAATTATGCCAATTCTGATTGTAAACCGGAATTCTCATACTTTCCGGATAGCGGTAATACAGGTTGTCATAGCTCCCCTGTGGTCTTTGGAAGTTTTGGGGATAATAGACATAGGGATAATAGTAAAATCGTTTCCAGTCTGCGGGTTGTCCTCGACCAGCTGCCATTGCATCAGAAGATGAAAAAGTAGACGTGGCCAACCCAACCACAAACAGGAACAAACCTGCGAGCATGAGACGCCGCACCATCATAGTTCTCTCCTTGCCAGTCAGTAGAATAAAGTAATCAACCCGAGATAGGTTGAGATTGATTTTGTACGAAAGGAATCCTGAGATATTCAGTATTCCGCTTTATTCATCGACCTGATCGAGGGTGTTACAACAGGATAATTCTGCACAAACCGATTAATCGTCTCAATTAGACCTGTACAAATTGTTCTATTAGCGACTATAGAGGAAAACGTTTGAAGCTGTCTAAACGAGTCGGGCAGTAGAGATTCCTTCCATAATCCAACGATTCAGAAACGGCAGCAAAGCTGTTTTGTCGTTTAGATCAGGCTGAAAAGAATTCAGGAGATGAGTTTCCGCACCCGTTGTTTCCCACATACGAGTAACCCTCTGGGGCGAAAATTGGTCCTTGGAATTGTGAGTGATATTTTGGTCCAGAAGAATCCGATTGCCTTTCAAGTTACAAGGAGCCTCGCTTCGGAAATCGCTCTTATTGAATTGCCCATTGAGTAAAGCCGCTCCTGCATAGAAACGGGGAGTTTGAATGAGTAGTTTTGTGGCGACAGAACAGCCTGTGCCAGTTCCAGCCAGATAAATTCGTCCTGTGTGGATGTTAAGAATTTTTTGCAGCTCGCGGACTGTGTTTCGGACATGCTTACCAAACTGCTTCACAAACAGGTGACTGTCGGGCCAGTGATAGCCATTAGTGGGCGCAGCAGGGTCAATTGCGGGGGCGCGAAATGAGAGCCCTAAATAATTTCGGAGACTGATTTGCGGCATGATTTCATGCAGATCCTGTTCAGAACCACCATCAGGATGTAACCAGATGACCAAAGGATAGGCATATTCAGGCTCGTAATGTTCTGGACGAAACAGGGCGACATGCTTAATCGGTAACCTGACTATCACATTCGACTGATTGTCATTTTCAGACATTCTGTCAACAGGAAGAGGAGGCGTGAATGCGACTCTCTCTCCATTGAACACATTTTTAATCCATTTAAGACGTTGCGTATAATCCATTGTCATTTTACTTTCAGTAAGTCAGTCTAGAGGAGTCTTAAATGTGGGGGAGTAACAGTAGTTTATTCCTGAGCAAGTTGAACTTTTGTGTGTGGATTTGGGGTTTTTGGTGGAATGGATCCATATACAGGGAGATCAATGGCAGCTGCCACTTCGCTCATGGGGAAGTATTTTCCGGGACAGGCTGTCGCTTTGACATCGCGGTGCCCTTGTACGTTTTCACTGGAAATGTGATATTCGGTTTTTAGAACTCCAACCAGTTTCTTAACAGCTGCCAATTGTGCTTCCGTAGGAGGTTCATTTTCGAAATTTCCTACCAGACAAACGCCAATCCCTTTCTGATTGTATTCATTATTTCCGGCATGCGCACCATGCATCTGCTCGCGCCAGCGGAATGTCGATTCAATTGCACCGTCGGGCATGCCGTTCCCATTTCCAATGACGAAGTGATAGCCAATGCCCAGCCAAGCATTGCCGGATTTATCTTTTTTCTTGCTATGAAGCTCGTGAATACTTTCAACGCTTCCAGTTGATGAAGCGGTGTGATGAATTACGATATATTCCCAGTCACGTGTTTCAACTTCAGGTTTCCAGGGATTTTGTGGTTCAAGTGCCATTGTTGGTGGTGTGATAAACAACGGCGTATTGGGAGCTGGTTTGGAAACCTGAGCTGGATATTGTGGTTGCTGAGCAGGTCCGTTAATGGTCACAGGAGGCAAGGATGTTTGCTGGGTACATCCTGCGATCTCTAAGGCCGGCAACATTGCAACGCAACACATTATGATGCCCTTCAAAATGCTGCCCTCCCTGACAACCAATGTGCTTATCAATTCGTTTGAAGTATAAAGAAATCAATAAAATTATTCTGCTAAGTAATTTTCTAAGTCGGGACTGTAATTCCGAGCGTATTTTGTGTCAATGCGGGGAGTGTTGGTGGTTTATGCTGTGGTTCTTTGAAATGGAAAAGGCAGCCTGAATCAAAAGATTCAACGATCTAAAGTCTCTAAATTAGCAACAAAAAGTGCATGCAATTTCTACCTACGTGCTTCAAATTACCTATATTGCGCAACAGACACGATTTTGACGAAAAATAGAGCTCTTTATAAATGAGACTGAATCTATGCCTTCATAGTGTCGAAGGGGCCTTCAGAAGTCTCGCGATTCATCATACATATCACGCATCACAGAAATCGATAAAGAAACCAGAAGCCATCCAGTGTCTGAACCAGTCATGGAGTTTTGAATCCAACTGACCTGGTTCCATGAGGCCTGACTCAGCAAATTGAGTGATCACATCTCCTACTTTTAAGCCTTGATTGAGCTTTGATAACAGGAAGTATTCCGACTGAGAAATAGATTCCCGACGGACAATGAAGTTTCTGCGTGTAATCGCGAGATAGGTGATTTGCTGTTCTGGAATGGGAGGTGAATTTCCCTGTCGTGCGCTGGAAATATACTCATGAACGGGGAACTGAAATTGAAGTAAACGAAAACAGGGAGCCATTTGAAGGCGAACTTCAGGCCAGGCTTCTGGCTCTATCGAATTTAAAGCCTCTGTAGTGAGCGGCGTTTCTCTTTCGATGCCCGGGCCATCAAATACTTCGCTATAAACGCGTTCCAACATGGCGATTTCAATCAAAAAGTCGGTCCAGTTGAATTCACCATCCTCGGAAGTTGGCTTGGTTTCTCTTAAAAACTGAGGAAAATGAGCTCCCAATTCACTGAGCGTATAACTGGTTGGTGGGTATTTCTGAAGGAACTCCATCGAGAAGGCACCAAAGGCCGTTTTTCCCATTGCACAAACCAGAGCGGGAAATTCTTCGCTTAAGCATTCCAGTAGACGCGCATAATACGCATTGGCATAGATACCCATCCGCTCCAGACTAGTCAGTTGGCTGGAAGCGGTAATCACTGTTTCCAGCTCATTACTTTCCAATGGAATCTTATTTTGTGCCTCTTCAGAAGCGATGCCAGCTTCGACACCGGTCGGCCAACTGATAACGGTTTGCATCCAACGTTGAATTTGATCCAGATTACGCGATTCGTTACTCATTCCACTTCAGCCGTAATGAATGATGCCGGGTGAGGGATCGCCTTTGAGGTTGTGTTCGTAACCATTTCTTCTGTACTTCCTTTTTCGAACGAGCTCAAATTCTCATCCATGTAATTTTTGGCTTTCAGAACTTCCTCATGCACAACAGGAAATGGTGGAATATCGGCATCCCACTCTAACAATGTGGAAACTCCTCCAGTTCTCTGGTGTAATAACTGAAATAACTCCCAGACGGGATCAATTACCTTGCCGTCATGTGTATCAATTAAGTGGGTTCCACAGTTGGTATGTCCTGCCAGGTGGCATTGTACAACTCGTTTCGCGGGAACTGCTTCAACATATTTTATAGGATCGAATTCATGATTCACGCTGGAGACATACACATTATTCACATCCAGCAATAAGCCACATTCCGCTTCTTCTGCCATCCGACAAACAAATTCAGACTCACTCATTGTTGAGTCTCTAAATTCCAGATAACTACTAGGATTTTCCAGAACAAGTGGACGTTCCAAAATTTCCTGAACGGTTCGAATTCGTTTAACGAGATGCGAAAGCGTACTTTCATTGTAGGGGATTGGCAGCAGATCATGTGTATTACGGCCTGCAACACCAGTCCAACAGACATGATCCGAAACCCAGTGAGCGTTGACTGATTCTGCTAGAGATTTCAGTTTTTTCAGGTAATCGCGATTGAGAGGATCGGTGCTTCCAATTGAAAGTGAGACACCGTGCATCACAATAGGATAACGCTCCGCGATCTGCTCCAGCACAGCCCGCGGTCTTCCCCCAGAGTCCATGAAATTTTCTGAGATGATCTCAAACCAGTCTACTTCTGGCTGGTGTTCCAGAATATGGGCGAAGTGTACGGTTCGCAGTCCGACTCCCAAACCCAGATTGTCGTGTCCTAGACGTGGTTTTAACATATGTCCTCACTCCGACTTTCAGTAAGGGGACTCTTATCCGAATCGACAAAGTTTGCTAATGCGTGCTTGTAATAAAAGCAGGCTCCAGACCAACTAAATTGATCAAGGAGCCTGTTTTATTATAGCAAAAGTAAAACTTATTTTTTGGGAGCAGGGGCAGGACCAACTTTTTTGCCAGCTTTTTCCATTGCTATTTCGAATTCAGCACGAGCCAATTTCCACGCATCTGGCATCAATGGCACACTGCAGCTTCCTTTTCCTTTACAAGAATTCATTCCAGGGTTAGAAGCACAGCCACCTTGGCCTTTACATTCGTTGGAACCTTTACATGCATGTTCTGCAACAGAGGCACAAGCTCCGAGACCCGCACAATCATTTTCCACACCGGCATGGGTTCCTTTGCAAGTGTTTAAACCACGACAGACATGTGGTTCAGTCAGTAACAAACTCACATCTTTGGAATCCTTGTCATCAGCACCATGATCGTGATCATCTTTGTCATCCCGGGTGGTACTACCAGCTTCTTCACCAGCAGCTGGTGTCTCTGAAGCAGCAGGTTGCTCTGGTGCTTTTTGCTGACAGCCAGTCATTGAGCCTGCTACCATGCCACCAAATGCAGCAAATGTCAGTCGGTTAAAATCACGTCGATTGAGTTCAGGGCGTTTCATGGATTTCCTCATTGTTTTATGTTGGGGTGATGCAAGTTCATACAATGAACCCAAAGTAGAAAGGTCTGCTCTTTTGTTCTGTGAGTTATCTCACATTTTCTGCAGAATTTAAACGGCGGATGATTGAATTCGCTAAAAATTTCCATTTCTTTTTTGATACAAATTTTTTTCTTAACTCAGCTGTTTTAACGTATTTCATAATAGAACTAACTCTGCAACAGAACAGCATTCTGAGTAGTTGTGTGTTAGCTCACAGGATCGTATTGCTCGAATCTCGATATAAAAGGTAGAGACATACGGTCTCCAAATGGAATGAGTAAGACAAGATCCAGAACTCCCAATCAAACACTTCGCAGCACAAATCATACGTGTACCCGATACAAGACTGATCCTTCTTGTTAACAGAACAAGAATTTTTAATTGGAGAAGAATGTCAGCAATCACGTGAGATGCCTTTTGTATGTCACGGCCCTGGATATTTGCCTTTTAAAATCAACTTGATCGCTTCATTTGACGTAAGAAAGAAAGGCTCCAATCGAATTTGCATTTGCGGTCATTGATTTATTCAGAAGAAAAGGTTGTAAGTTCTGATTCGATAAGAGGCATTACTAAAATTACATGCGATTTGAAATCAGGCTGGTTTGCGTCAATCAATTGTTTGCTGGTTTTACCTCCAAAAAATCATAAATAGTAATTTGCAACTCGAGGTGGTACTTCGGCTTTGAGTTCAGTGAGTCGCGCTGTTGAATGTCAACTCTTTCAGAGTTCAGCACGTGCCTGCGTTAATTCAGGAGTTTTAGCTAGTTTATGGGAAGGTCACTTTTCATTATGTTTTACTAACCGTTACAAGTCTCATATCAATTACAAAAATATGAACCAGAACATTCCTGTTAATTGAATAAACCATCAAATCTATCCGATATGTAAAACCGTGTAGGACTTCTGGGCCTGTTTTAAAAGGGGTTTTATTGTGCGTGTACCAAGTTTAATCGCTGTAACACTCAGCTTCATACTTATAACATTTTTCACCCAGTATGTTCAGGGTGAAGAAATCAAGTGGCAAACCAATTTGAAACGAGCTGCTCAACAGGCTCGTGTTGAAGAAAAAGCCATGCTCATTCAAATTGGAGCATCCTGGTGTGGATTTTGTCACAAGATGGAGAGAGAGACTTATCGGAATCAGAAAGTGATAAAACATGTCAATTCCTGTTTTATTCCGATTCGAGTCGATGCTGACCAGAATACAGAGTTAGTTGAAGCCATCGGTGTAGCAGGGCTACCAACGACTGTTATCATTACGCCTCAACTAAAAATTGTGAAGAAGATTTCTGGCTACGTTGCTGCTGGAGAAATGACAGGGCATCTCAACAAAGTATGTCTTGCTAATCATGAACGTAAAGTACCAGTTCGTACTACCGAAAAGATTCAGAAAATGAGTCAGAAACAGGTGGTCTCTCAATTTGCATTCAAGAATGTTTGCCTGGTGAGTATGTTGGATGATCAACGGCTTGTTGAAGGTATTCCAAATTTTACTTCTGAATATAAGCAACGGAAGGTCTGTTTCGCTTCCGCAGCGAACAAAAAGAAGTTCGACTCAAATCCGGATCGATACTGGCCTGCCTTTGAAGGAAACTGCCGTGTCTCACAATTGGAAAAAAGCCAATTAGTGGAAGGTGATCCACATGTCGGTGGGGTCTATCGAGAGAAACTCGTGTTTTTTACCTCTGCTGATCAGCGGGATCGGTTTTCTGCCAACCCGGCAGGATACCTTTTACACCCATAAGTATAAAAAACACCTGACAGCAATTCCTCTTCTTAGGTTGGAAGGGAGAGGAACGATGTCGCTGCCAGGTGTAGTTTTAAAAATCACTAAATTCAGCCTGTTGGATTTGAATCAGCAGGCTGATTTTTTTGTAGGTTACTGAATCTTTTCAATCGACTGTGGTTCGAGCCAGACAAACTTGCCTTGATTCGCAATTGGTTTCCCTTTCACACTCACTTTCATGCTTTGGAACCGGCTCTTATAAAGGTCAGGATACGAAGCATGTGCTCCTTCGATCACATAGACTTTTCCATCGTTACTCTTAATTGCGAGTCCTAGCTCTTTGGGGTCCTTTTTAGGATGGACCCCGTATTCACAAGCAGCACAACCTGTTGTGCCATTGATCGAAACCAATTGAGATCCGATTGCGTTTGTACTACTCGTTTTCTGGCCACCCTCTTTTTGAGATACGTATTTAGCAGGGTTGGCCTGGAATTTTTGCTTAACACTTTCACTGGGAAACTGGTAACGCATACCATGGTAAATGGCGGTGAATTCTGGTTTGCCTGGAACGTCTTTTCCTCCATCGATTTTGCAGACAATACATTTTCCATTGTGTGCTAGGTCAACATCAGCATACTTCTGTGGCGATTGATCAAATATCGATTTGATCTGCTGATTGGGGAATAAAAACGCTCGTCCTTGATAAAAACTCACATGATCCACCTTACCAGGGTTGCGAACACCGTCATGATGAGCGAAACAGACAGAGCAATCACCATTTAACGCAGGGACAAATTTTTCTGGTTTGGCTGCGAACATTTTTTTTATTTCCTCATTCGGAAACAGATAAGTCCGACCATCATAGACCACAGCATGCTCTGGTTTCCCTTTGATCATTTTTTGACTTTTAACCAGACAAACAGCACAATTTCCATTAAGTGCCACTGGGGCTTTATCAGCTACTTGTTCCTCTTTTGCTTCAATTGAAACGGCTGTTAAGACAATGGATGCTAATAACGCAACCGTCATTACAAATGGTGTCAACTTCATCGACATCTCCTGGAAATTTTTGCATCGGATTTTTATCGTTGTGAGTGAGACTACCATTCAAACCTTTGTCCCGTCATTTAAAATAATGCCTTGGGTTTGGTTCGTGATGTTTCACTTCCCATTACTTACGTAATCAGTATTGCCGTGTCACAGAGCTCAATCTGTGGTCTATTTCACACTCTGAAAATTTTTTCCAGTTCTCTCAAACAGCAGTTTGCTGAATTGAAGAATCATGGTCTTCCGTAGTGAGAGTTAAAAACGGTATTGCATGAAATGCTCAAGTGTTGATAATTAGTGCCTCTCTCCAAATCAGTCCTATCTTCAAACATATCTCAAACCCTCTCGTACTATTAAGTTATAAAAACCAGGTGCCTTATGTGGTGCACAAGTTGCCAGTCAGATGTGGCTGCAGAAGTTTCTACCGACTCCAAGCGAGTCCATTGCGCAATCTGTGGCAATGATCTGGGAACGACAGCAGCTACACGAATTAGTGATAAGACTCAGGAAGCCCGGAATTTGCTTGCACGTTGGTCGAATCGTGAGATCCTGGATCCGTATGGTCCTTTGAGCAAGGTAGAGTCACGTCCGCAGTTTGCCTCTTCTCCCTTTGAGCAATCGGAAAAAAATGACCTTGAAAATGTTCCACCACAGGCTGCTGTGAAGGAACAAATAAATGAGAAACCTACATCAACTCACGCACAAGTTTCAAATACTCCTTATCAGGAAACACCAATTCCTGTAGAGCAGAAGTTAGAAAGCGAACCTATACACGAGGAATCAATTTCATTTCAACAAGCGGCCATTCCACGGTTGCGATCTGATTATCGTGATATTCAGGATTTGATCGAAGACGATGAGCAAAGCCCGAACTGGTTGGGGTTGGTTGGCCAGTTAATGGCGTATGGTGGTGTGGCTGTTTTAACAATTGGAACCACGCTCGTTCTATGGGGTTATTATGGTGGACCTGCGAATTATGCTTCTACAGGCTGGCTGATCAGTACTGCCGGACAAATGCTGCTCTTTCTGGGAGTTATTACTCTTGTCTCAGCAGGGATGGAACAGACTTCATCTTCAGTGAGCCGTCGTATTGATCGCTTGGCGCAAAGAATTTTCCTGTTTGAACAAGCCATGCTCGACCAACAGGAATCACAGAAAAACCAGCGCCCTAATCCGCAGCAGCCTCAAACTGATGCAACAACATCAGAAATACGATCCCGAAGATCTGCTTGAATGACAAGCGGAAAAGTTTTCTCTGTACACTCAATCTAAGTTTCGGTCAAATTACTACTGAATCGCCTCTGACTCCAGTGTGAGCAAGTGCTGTTTGAGCGATGTTCCCTGAGGTGAAGAAAACCCTCCCAATTTTCCACCTGAAGCGACCACACGGTGACAGGGAATAATAATCGGAATTCGATTCGTGGACATTACGGTTCCCACAGCACGCGCGGCGCGAGGTGCACCTGCTTTGGTGGCGAGTTCTCCGTAGGTGATCTGTTTTCCATAACCTATTTTTTTAAGTTCTCGTATGACGCGTGCCTGAAATTTTGTCATGTGAGGTAGACTGACTTTGACGTCCCGAAATTCGACAACCGCGCCTTGATAATAATCTTGGAGTCTCTCTGACAAATCTGGAAACCAATTTGTTTCCTCGAAATTATTGATTGAGTCGTTATGGTCTTCTTCAAAGACTTGCTTTGCTGCCTGGCGAACGTCGGCGGCGGAGTGGTGTCCCATCAATAGTCTTTCTACGCCCTCGGAATTTCCCATGAGTCCACACCAACCGATTTCCGTGGAAAAAATCGATAATTTTAATGAAAATGACTCATTAGAAGTGCCTTTCTTTGCTGTTTTAGAAATCGATTTGGGAACTGAAACAGTTCTTTGACCCATCTGGAAGTCTCCGATAGAATAGATTTGACTCAAAAGTACAAAATAACCGCCGTTCATTTTAGAACATATAAAACTGAATTTACAAGATAATAGAGTGATTATGCATCCATACAGCATGTTGTCCGACGAATACTTTACCAATCTGAATTTATGCACGGAAATGACGCTACCTTCATCTCGGGAAACGGTGCTGAATTTTTTTGAGCGGGTGCAAAAATCTTTTCCAACCATGCGAAATTTCTATAACCGCGGCGAAAACGGTTTCATTCTTGAGGAAGACAAAGAAGAGACCGGGCAGCAACGTTGGATTTCTCTCGAACCTCAGCGCGTGAGTAGTGGGTACTTTTCACCCAAAGATCCGGATGATTGTTTGAAGCAACATAAATTAATGTTGGAACTGGTTCCTTATATGCTGTCAATCAGTCCTCTCGATTGTGAAGCGCTGGATTATGTCGTGGGCTTTGATTTTTCTTATCGTGGGAATCATGATGCTTTAGTGGCCGAAGCCTTAGGATCGAATCAGGCGATTGACAGCCTGTTACAGATTCCTAGAGCGCGGCCGCTGAACTACGAACCATCAATCACACTCAGTCTGGACGATTCCTGTCGTTGTCAGGCGCGTTTGTTAATTGAGACTCGTACAAATGCCTATCAGGTCAGACGTGAGGATTATTCCGATGAGCAACTTTCCGTATTCTTTACGCTAAGACAGTATGGTAGTCTCTCAGCAGAAACAAAATTAGAAGAGACCATGCTGGATCTGAAAGAAAAATCAGACCAATTGATGAATGAATACGTCATCGATCAGGTCTTGCGTCCTTTGGCACAGGCAATTTCAACGAAATAAAGAGTGTTTTTTAGAATGAGGGCTGGCCCAGTTTCAAAATTGGGGGTACCCCTATAAAGTAGTCATCATCGATTGTGCTTCCAGAAAACTTCAAGATCAAAGGGGAATCCTTCGTGGCTCTATCATTAAGCGATTTTGCTCAGTCTCTTACCGTCGAAACAGCTTTTAGTGTCTTGGCTGTTGCAAAGCAGTTAAAAGCAGAAGGCAAAGATGTTGTCGAGTTGGAAGTGGGAGACAGTCCTTTTGACAGTACCGCCTCTGCAAAATCAACAGGTATTGAAGCGATTCAAAATAACCAGTCACATTATTGTGCTTCTCCTGGAATTCCCGAATTCCGTAAGGCGGCTGCCGATTTTGTCTCGCGTGAATTTCAGGTAGCCGCGAAACCGGAGAATATAGTTGTTGGACCTGGTGCCAAAGTTTTTGAGCAATTCTTTTGTGAAGCCTTTTTGAACCCCGGCGATGGCGTACTCGTTTTTAGCCCCTATTTCCCGACTTACTTGCCAAACATTGAACGTCGCGGCGCACGTATGGTTCTGTCGGATCTGAAGCAGTCGAATGATTTCCGTCCTGATCTTGCCGATATTGAAAAATTCTTGTCTGATGATCCTGCTCCGAAAGCCATCTTCCTGAACTCGCCTCATAATCCTACTGGAGGGGTGATTGAAGAATCCGATCTGAAAGCAATTGCCGATTTAATCCGTGGAAAAAATATTGCTGTGTTTAGCGATGAACCATATTGTCATATGGTCTGGCAAGGAAAACATCACTCTATTCTGGCTCAACCAGGAATGATGGATCAATGTGTTTCCGCATATACTTTCAGCAAATCGTATAGTATGAGTGGCTGGCGATTAGGATTTTGTGTGGCTTCGGAAGAGGTTGCTACATCCATTGGTAAAATGGTCAACACCACACTTTCGTGTACACCTCCTTTGGTGCAACTTGCTGGTGCAGCCGCGTTGAACTGTGATTCCGAAGAGCGTGATGAAGTCATGTTGAAATTCAGAGAGAAGGTTGTCCTGCTAACGGATAAATTGAATCAGATCGATGATTTTCATGCCCTTGATCCCAATGCAACATTTTATGTCTTTGTGAATGTGGCCCCTGTCTGTAACAGATTGGGCATGACAAGTCACGGGCTGGCACTTTACTTATTAGAAGGTGCCGATGACGAGTTCGGCATTGCTTGTCTGGGGGGTGAATGTTTTGGAGAAGCTGGACATGGATTTTTGCGTTTCAGTTGTGCAGAACCGAATGATCGACTGGAAAAAGCAATCGATTTCATCCCGGAAGCCATTTCCAGAACAGAGCGTATAGCCAGCTATTTGGAAGCGAATCCAGCAGCCAGGTTGCAGTCGCCGTACGCGGTTTAAGAATTTTTGCTCAATACAATTCTGAATGAGAAACAGAATTTCAAGGATGTTATGAATCGTTATCAAGCGTTGATCCGCACTGCGGTCATCCTTTATTGGGTCCTGTTATTTACGGCGACTCATATCCCGTTAAAAAAAGGGACACTCCCCCAGGGAACCGATGTACCATTGCACTTTCTTGCTTATGCAGGTCTTTCATTTCTGCTGACATGGTGGTTGTCGCTCAAATGGGACAAGCTGACATTCAAACGATTATTCGCTGTATTTGTGGGAGTCAGTCTGTTCGGAGTCGTAGATGAGTTACTACAGGGGATTTCGGTGTTAAAACGTCAGCCAAGTTTAGATGATTGGGTGGCTGATACTGTGGGGGCACTGTTAGGAATATTGCTCTTTCTGCTAATTCAAAAACCTTTGCAGCGGCTCTTGAATCGTTCTCAAACCCATGATGTAAACTAGTGAAACGTGTTAATGTTAGATAAAATATAACATCATTCTTTTTCAGTAGCCGACGGTGTGCGCCAACTGCGTTTTGATTTATTCAAAAGTGCCATCGCACTCGAAGGTCCCCAGGTTCCCGCATAATAAGGCTCAGGAGTTTGGCCCGTCTTTTCCCACTCTTCCAGAACCGGCGTCACGAATTTCCAGGCAGCTTCCAGTTCATCACTCCGAGTAAAAAGAGTGGAATCGCCACGTAGCACATCCATCAATAACCGTTCGTATGCCTCAGGCAAGCTTTTGTGATAGGCGTCTTCAAATGCAAAATCCATTTCGACGGGTTGAATCTGATATTGCATACCAGGACGTTTTGTCGAGAACTTCATGGAAATCGATTCTTTAGGCTGAATGCGGAAAATGAGTTCATTCGGTTTACGTTCAACCAGCGAGCAGATATCACCATCGCATTCTACGGTCGTAAAGAGGTTCATTGGTGGGTGCTTAAATTGAATGGCAATTTCACTGACTCGCTCAGGCATTCTCTTACCCGTCCGCAAGTAAAAGGGAACCCCTTCCCACCGCCAGTTTTCGACCATTACTTCCATTGCAACAAACGTTTCTCGGTGAGAGTCAGCAGGCACGCGCTCTTCTTCCCGATACCCTGGGACTGCCTGTCCAAACGATTGCCCTGCTGTATATTGACCGGAGACAGCCCATTCCGAAATATCACCTTTAGTTCCTGGTGAGAGCGTTTTCAAGACTTTCAGTTTTTCATCACGAATTTCCTCTCCACTGAAAAGCGCGGGAGGCTCCATGGCAATTAAGCATAAAAGTTGTAGAACATGATTTTGTAACACGTCTCGTAATGCTCCCGAACGGTCATAATAGCCGCCCCGCCCGTGCTCAATTCCCTGTGATTCTGCAACTGTGATTTGTACATGATCAACGTGATTACGATTTAACAAGGGTTCAAAAATCGAATTGCTCAATCGGAACAGCAGAATATTCTGAACGGTTTCTTTGCCTAAATAATGGTCAATTCGATAGATCTGGTCTTCACCCAGTAGTTCACTTAATTGCTGGCTCAGTTCTTGTGCAGACTGTAGATCATGGCCAAATGGTTTTTCTATGACCACTCGTAACCACTCTTCTTCTGAATTGCGTGGCACCATCTGCGCTTGGGATAATGCATTAACGGCTGGATAAAATAAAGAAGGTGCTGTTGCCAGATAAGCGACACGTTTGGTGATGATGTCGCCGAGTACTTCACGTTCAACTGCTTCTATTGAAGTTTTCAGTTTCGCATGATCACTTTCAGCTGTGATATCAATTTCACGGTAGAAGAGCCGCTTGGAAAATGCAGTCCATTTTTCATCTGTCACAGTGTCCGTACGTGTAAATTTCGAAACTGTATCGCGCTGCTCGTCTCGAAATTGTTCGTCTGTCTTTGACCGTCGCGCCAAGCCTATGATGGGAAGATCTGCTGAAAGAAATCCTTCACTCCAGAGGTCATACAATGCGGGAATTAATTTCCGGGCTGTCAAATCACCAGAGGCGCCAAAAATCAGAATGGTTGCAGTTGTCAAATCGATAGAAGGATTAGAATTGGCCATGACTTACATCCATGCCTTAATAGAAAGTGTGGTTCTGGGAATAGGAATGATTGTTATATTAAATGAAGCAGACAGTTAAATTTTTGCCGATTGCTGTTCGATGAGTAAATCCAATTCACCTTTGAGGCGAGGTAATATATCATCATAGGAATATCGGCCTAAAGATTCGCTTCTTTTCTTTAGATTGACATAATTAGGACCACACCAAAGGCCGAGGTCTGCATCATCTGTTTCTCCAGGACCATTCACTCGACAACCCATGACTGCAATTGTAATTTTATGCTCTTTGGCATATTCAGTCATTTTTTTGACATCCGCTGCCAAATCAACAAACACCTCGTTTTCCACACGAGAGCAACTGGGACAGCTGATGATATTAATGCCCTCTTGAGCAAAATTAACAACCGTTCGTACGCGTCCGGCAGCAATATCTTCCAGAATAGTGCGCCCAGCTTCGATTTCTTCTCCTTTTCGATCATTGGGAACGGTTAAGGAAACGCGAATTGTATCCCCAATGCCTTTACTGATTAGTTGTTCGAAGGCCATTCTCGTTTTTATGATTCCATCTGGAGGCATGCCGGCTTCCGTCACGCCCAAGTGCAGTGGGATATCAGGACGTTTTGTGGCAAACCGCGTATTCACTTCAATTACTTTTGCTGGATCTGAATCTTTTAGAGAGACACAAAACCGGGTGAAATCAATTGATTCCAGAAGTTCGCAATGATCGAAAGCACTTTCCAGCATGGGAGAGATAGAGTCATCAGGATCATACTTTTCGAGTTTTGCCGGATCGACTGAACCACAGTTTACGCCAACGCGGATCGCGCAATCATTGTCTTTTGCAACTTCTGCGATAAATTCCACTTTCTTTTGCCAGGGTTTTTCTGGCTCATGATGATAAAGATGTCCCGGGTTGTAACGCAGTTTGTTTACATATGGCGCGATGACTTCCGCCAATCGGTAGTTTTCCTGTAGGTCTACAGATAGTGGAACAGTCGTCTGTTTTCGAATTTCGATGAGTGCGGCTGCTTCTCGTTTATTATCGACAGCAATTCGTACAATATCAGCTCCTGCTTCTTCCAGTGAATGAATCTGGGCAACGGTTGCATCAATGTTGCTAGTTTTCGTGGCGGTCATACTTTGAACGGCAATGGGATTCTCGTTTCCAATCGTAATGGCACCAATTTTCACTGCTCTTGTTGGATTTCGTGGTAACTGCAAGTTGCTTATCCTTTAAGGTATATCGATGCTCAGCTTTCGGTTTCAAATTCACGGATTGTAAAAGATCCAGAGTTCAACGTCCATTCATGAAAAATAGATAAAAATCAATTGGGATTGACAGATTTTTCATGTCTTTTTACAAGCCTTGGGTTAAGTATTGCTATTTTATGCAAAAATGAGTCGGATACAAAGTAGGCGGAATAAAAATGAATCGTCAAATTGCAGGGATGCTAGTCGGTTTATGTGTGCTCAGTGGCTGTGGATCTGATGCACAAACGGCTTCAGAGAAAGCAGTTAAGTCAAATCAAGCTAAAGAGAATGTATCGCAAAATCAAGAGGCCGAAAGTGATACTTCCTCGAAAAGCAAACCTCATGCAAAAGAATCTGTGAAGTCAAGACAGGAGATTTCTCAAAATCCGAATTCTGTAGATGAAGCCACTGTGAAAAAAGCAGAGGAATTTTTTGTTCAAGCTATCAATTCTCTAAAAAAAAGGGAATTTGCTAATAGCATCCAAATATTCACCACGGCCATTAATATCAATCCACATGTATCTAAGTACTATTTTCATCGAGGCAGTGTGTGGGCTGATCTGAAACAGGACGCCAACGCTATAATTGATCTTACAAAAGCGATTGAGATGAGTCCCCAAACTGGGCAGTATTACCTGACTCGGGGGCTATTTTTTGCAACACGAGGTGGCGGTGAGCTAGCGATTAAAGATTTTTCGAAGGCCATCGAACTCAACTCAGATGATTACCAGGCGTTTAATAATCGTGGTTTGTTATTTGCAACATCAGGAAAACTAAAGGAGGCCCGAGCTGACTTTGAGCAGGTTTTACGTATCCAGCCGGATAGTCTCGATGCGATGAACAATCTGGGTTTTGCTCTGATGAATTTAAATGAAATCGGCAAAGCCATTGAGACTTTAACCGAGGTGATTAAGCGAGAGCCGAAATATCTGAATGCCTATGATAATCGTGGACTGGCTTGGCAGAAACAAAAAGAATTTGCAAAGGCAGCAGAAGATTTTACAACCGCGATTCAACTCAGTCCCCAGAACCTGAAATTTTATCAGCAGCGGATGGTTGTATATGAGAAGATGAATCAACCGAAAAAAGCGAAGGCAGATGCAGAAAAAATTAGTTGGTTAAAGAAACTGGCAGTCATCAACGAAAGGATTGCCAAGTCACCTAAAGATGCAGATCTCGTATTAGAGCGTGCACAGTTTTACTTGAAGTCAGAGATGCGTGAAAAAGCAATGCAGGATTATGCGAAGATTGTTTCACTAACCCAGGATACGGGGCGTGGCTATTATATTCGTGGCGCACTTTACCTGGAAGAAAATAAACTTGATCGATGTATTCAGGAGTGCTCTCGAGCTATCAACATACAACCGAATCCAGAAGCCTATTCAATTCGCGGTGATGCTTTCATGAAACGCGGTGATATTGAGCATGCGCTCCGTGACTTCGAACGAGCCAAACGCATCGATGAAATTGTAGCGAAGGCCTATCTGATGCGATCGAAGACGCTCAAGAAGCAAGGCAAACTGAAAAAGGCCGCCGAAGATTTTGAACGTGCCGTCGCCATCGATCCTTCTTTGGGCCCCACTAAATTGAATGAAGAAAAAACGACTGCCAAGCCTGTCATTCGTCCCATTGATTGAGATCGAACTTTCATTCTTAAAAGCTGGTTAGGTTGAACGAAAATACTTGTTCGTTGGTTCGAGTGCTTTAAACGTTAGCGAGGGTCAAATGAGTGACGGTTTTCTGGATGATATAGAAGACTCAAGTGGGCGCTCTCCGGAATCTCAAGCACTTTCGATTGCCGACATGCTTTTCGTAAGTTTTAACTCACGCGTGATTGCACTGGATCGGGATACGGGCGACATGATCTGGAATTGGAAAACACCAAAAGGCAGGTCGAATTATGTTTCGATTTTAGTAGACGATGATCAGTTATTCGCGTCCGTTGACGGTTACACGTTTTGTTTAGATCCTCTCACAGGACGCCAAATCTGGTTTAATCCTCTGAAAGGATTCGGGTATGGAATTCCTTCATTGGCCACTGCGCAATTCAACAGCAACACCTCTCCCGCTGCTGAAATCCTCGCGCGCGAACAGCGCAGACAGCAAACGGGAGGGCAATAGGTAAGGTTTATCAGGTAGCATAAGAGACATTTTTTACGATAGCAACTCGGCATTCGTTAAGTGCCACCGGTCAGAATCGAGAATGGGCTTGATATCGAAGTCTGGCTTATGCTGATTGGCATGCACAAAGACTTTGATGGTTGAGCGTCTTTGAAAGAACCCAAATCTTGTCAGTAGTTTCATGACTTCTTTCTTCCCAAAGTAATTGAACACAATAGAATCGATCCCAATTCGCCGTGTATATTCACAGAATATTGCTAACATCTGTTTCAATGATTTCTGATCGCGACAAAAGAAGTCCTGAATTCCTGCGGCATAATCACCATTTCTACCAGATTCTCCCAAAACATAAACCATATAACCCAACAGTTCCTGTTGTGGATTTTCTAACGTTAGAATATGAAATCTTGTGTCTGGCTCATGGCGAAAACGCCATTCCAGAAATTCACGAGTTCGCTCTACCATTATACTTCCATCGGAATATTCAGAGAACAACGTCCCAAAGCGTTCATCAATCGGTGCATCAAAGTTGACTTTGATACGATGAGATAAAAACGTTCTCGTTTCGAGAGAATAAATTCGTAGTGAGAGATCAACGAGAGATGAAATGCCTTTTCTCAAGATCGTAGTTCGAATTTTGTCTTTTAATTTATATTCACTTCTAATTGGTTTTACCCAATATTGGAAGTTTCCGATTTCTTGATATCGGCATCGTTTAAAAACTGCGGCAGCAGTCTCTGTCATCCCAAATACAAAATCAAATTCTGTGTCTGGTAAATGGGAAATTAAAGCGCGTTGTAGTTTGAGCGCAGCTTGAGCACCACGATGTGCTTCATCGACATTGATTCCCTCAGCCTGACCCACTAAAAAAGGTTGTTTCGGTGAACTCATACGACGGGGCAATAAACCGGTCGAACCAACTAGTTTTCCAGCTTCTTCTCTGGCTAACCAGCAATAGTTATCACCAAAAGGGTTTTGCTGATGAGACCAGTTAAACCATTGAGAATCAGTTTTCTTAAAATTCCGATTAATCAACGAAAGCAGTTCTTCATGATCGTCACTCGGAGTTGTCTGAGTGATTGAATAACCCATACAGAATGAACCCGTCTATACATGATAAATGACTGAGAAAACAGTAGTTATTAACATTCATGAAGTCTAGGCCACAGGTGTTGGAAGTCAAATTCGATAAACGTTGATTGATGTTAGTGATCAAAGTCATGCACTTTATCAGATCGTATCTTTTGATAGAATTGTTATCATTCTGAAGCATAAGTGTTTACGAGGAGTTCGATGAGACTCTTGTTAGCTTCAGGGAATCGTAGATCCAAAAGGTGTTTTGCCGGAATCCAGTGGAATCCCTTCAGATTTTGATCGGTGAAAACTGTCTGAGTCTCAACGGGTTGGCATAACCAGAAATGCAGTTGAACGTCAGCATGATCATATGCATGCTCTTCATAACGTATTTCTTGCAAGGCCGTGACTTTAAGGCCCGTTTCTTCCAGACATTCTCTTACCGCGCATTGCTCAGCAGACTCATCTGGCTCACATTTTCCACCTGGAAATTCATGGAACCCTGCGAGTGGAGCGTGTGCATCCCGGACCCCAATCAGGAATTGCCGTTGATATTCAACAACGGCAATTCCGATTCGGTTTGATTTTCGAGCGCTCATCGCTTCAGTCCGTTTCGTTCCGGAAGCAGTTCAGAGAGACTTAAATAAGAGCACTTAACGACTTTCAGTCACGCGTCCAAAAATCATGCGGCCTGCGCTACTTTGCAGAACACTGGTGACAACAGCATCAACGTCGCGACCTACTAAATGGTTTGCTTGTTCGCAAACCACCATGGTTCCGTCATCCAGGTAACCTACACCTTGGGCCTGAGACTCTCCTTCTTTAATAATCTTTAATTGAAGATGTTCGCCAGGCAGGTAACGTGGTTTTAATGAGTTTGCCACGTCATTGAGATTGATAACATCAACTCCCTGTACGCTGGCGACTTTGTTCAGATTAAAGTCATTCGTTACTACTTTTCCACCAAGTTTTTTCGCGGCCACAACCAATCGTTGATCGACTGTCAGACCTTTTTCTTTGTCCGTTTCCTTAGCTTCATGCATAGAGATATCTACGTTCGGATTGTTCTGTAAAGTAGATAGAATATCTAACCCACGACGTCCACGAACGCGGCGCACTTTATCACTACTGTCAGCAATATCTTGTACTTCTTTCAAAATAAAGTCGGGAACAATCATTTCTGAGTCCAGAATTTTGGTTTCGACTACGTCAGCAATCCGGCCATCAATGAGAGCACTACTGTCGAGAACCAAAGGACGCCCCCCTTTTAATTCACGCGAAAATTCCACATAAGGTACAATGAACCTGAAATCATCTTTAGTTTGTAAAAGAAACGTGATACATAGATAAGGCAGTGTTAAAGTGGTAATCATTACCACTCCCTCACCCCACGGCGTCTTTGAAATCACAGGTCCTAGGGCCTGTATAAGTAGATAACTAAGTAGCACCCCTACCAATAACCCAAAATAGATAGCTGAAATGACTTCGATGCGCTTTCGACTGATGAGCAGGTCCAGGCAGGTAACGCCCTGGGTAAAGATCATCAAGAGCACAAATGCGACCAGAGGGTATTGATCGACAGGGCTGGGGGGATTGGAACTGACATAGGTTGCAATTGCTCCTGCACAAACAAAAGCGTAAAGCACTCGGATACTTATTAATAGCATTTTAAATGGGTCACTTTGAGTCTAAGACAATGGTACTAGTTATTTGTCCCAATTAACTCTCCCCACTCTAACTCCCACTTTAACAAAAGTCTGTCCAAGTCCGATGTGATAATTCGGACATGTTCCAGAAACATTCCTGTTCTCCGGTAAATGGTGTTAGACATCCAGAGAGTTTGGGAATGATTTTGACATCGACAATAACAGGTTTTAAAAAATTGAACCAACAAAATATTGATTTGATTTTCCTGACGAACTTGACTGATAGAGCGTGATTTACGCAAAACAATCTAGTTCAATCTATTAACAATTCGACATTCCAAGATCGCTTTTATTTAGTTTAAGTTAAGGACCTCGCCTATTCCTTTACTAAAACTTCATCATTCAAACAAACGAACGGAATGTGTTGCTGCTAACAGATGTCGAAGCAACAAAATCATTGTGTGATCTCCCAAACACACAACATATTGCAGCCTTCATTTCTCGGTCACATCAACTTTGAAAACCTAAGCTGTTATATCAAACTACTTTCTCAATATGAGAAAATAATAATCGTACACTATAGCTAATCAAAATTACTCCCGCCACTGAAAAGGAAATAGTATCAACTGATTCTGTAACTTAATCTCAATAAATACACAGGTAATCAGAACTCTTTCCATCTGAGAACGCGATTCCTATTCTCAGCTACCTTTGTATACAGGTCGTGATCTTTAACTCAAATCACTGTCGAAATTCAAGGAGTAGACATACAGATAGTCTTGCGTTAGAAACCAAAGAGATTGGTTATTGCTACTCTCTAGATGCAAAAAGAAGTGCAAAGGTTCCGAGAACGAGTAAAGAACTTAAATCTTAATAGATTTCCTGGAGTACCAGAGAAACTAATTGAACTTCCAAAGACACTGAAAGTCTTGTATTTAAGTTCCAGCAGTGGGGCCACCAACGGGAGGTGCAAACTTGATTTTCTCTATATAACGGATGATGTGTTTTCCCGAAGAATCAAGCCGACCTGTGCAAGCACTGACTGCTTTCAAAGTGTATTCAAAGTGCAGATTGTAGTCCGCTTCAATTTCGACTTCCATATCTTTTGTAATTGGATTACCGGGTCTCCCGATAATTTTTAAGATCTCATTATTCAAACCAGCAAAGACATTCGGTCCATTTCCCAAATTGACCTGTCCCAGCCGAATGGTATTCAGTGATCCATCTTCATTGGCTACGAGCCTGACTTTAATGTCAGGGAACTGAGGCATATCATCAGAAGGCTTAGAGTCATCAGTGATCGGCATGTTGACATTAAAATCACCTTCCGGTTCAACAATATTCAGTGTCAACATAAAGAAGATCAATAACTGAAAGACAACATCAATCATCGGCGCCATCTGCGGCTCGATCTTTTCTGCTTCCCGGCCTGAACTACGTAACTTCATAGGAATATAATCCTGTCATAAAGAGATCTGTAGAACCTACAGAAATTCTTAACTATACTTTGCTATTGAGTCTTTTGCGTTGCCTTGAATGCAAACTTTGTAAAACCATTCTCTTGAGCGAGCTTAATCAGATCCTGTATCAGACCCGTATCTACTAAAGCATCCGATCTTAGTATGACGGGAACGTCATTCGGATCCTGATTTTTCTGCTTGTAGATACGTGCTTCCTGTTCGAACTTTGGTCCAAATTTCAGTACTGGAATTTTTTCACCAGTATAAAAAACATAAGCCTCGGGGTCTGTAATTTCACCCTGCTGATTACGTTCAAAGCCAATATTCAAAACGAGTTCATCGGCTGCTTTGGTCTCAGGAGGTTTTGCCAGAGAATCCGAAGGCAATTTCACTCGTTCGTCTGCCTGAATCTGCTCAAAATTGGTAATCACCATAAAAAAAGCGATTAGTTGAAAGACTATATCAATCATCGGTGTCATGTCGACATCAGCGACTGCCGCTTTTTGAGATTTAATTCGCATTGGATAGTTCTCCACTCAAACAGAGTTGTGTTCTGAACCGTATTTGCTGCAAAACTGTTTAATTAGTTCAGGCTCTATTTACTATTAGCAGAAAAACGGTTCATCAGGCTTTCGCTAATCATTCCTACTTCCAGCGAAAACCGAGCTACACGATTTCTTAGCAGGCTATAGAAAATCATTGCTGGAATTGCGACAGTCAAACCTTCCAAAGTCGTAAACAACGCCGTTGAAATACCGTCTGCCAATTCAGAAGGTTTAGGTGAAGTTGCAGAACTTGCGATCGTCTGGAAACTCAAAATCATACCGTAAACAGTTCCCATCAGTCCGATCATGGGAGCGATGGCACCAATCAGTGCCAGATAGCTTAGCTTGTGCTCCATTGCCATGTTTTCGTCTTCGCCAACTTCCTGCATGCCTTCAATAGCCTCCGCATAACCTTGATTCAGCTTGCTTAAGCCTGCAGCCAACACGCGGGCAACGAATGAATCATCGCTTTTGGCTAATTCATAGGCGCCTTGATAATCTTTGCTATTGATTTTTTCTTCAAAGGCGCCGATCAGATCGGGAGGCATCAGATTGTCTCGTCGAATTGAGAGCACATTTGCCATGATCAAAGCAACCATCAAAAACGAAAGTAAGAGCAGGATTAAACCAAAGAAACCTGAGGCACGAATCATCCAGGACAGAAAACTTTCCGTTGCTGCTGCAGGAGCACCATTTTCTGCAGGAGGGTTTTCTGCTGCAGGAGCTTCATTCCCAGCTGCCGGTGCTTCGCCTGCCGGTGCGGCTTCACCACCTGCGGGGGCCTCTCCTGCGGCGGGAGTCTTTTCATCCTGATATGCCCAGATTTTTGAGTTCAGGCCAATCGGTGTAAAAACGACTGCGCAGAGAAGTAATATACTCAGGCTACGATAAGCCAGTGAAATCTGATTCCGTTCCAAGGAATTCCCCATCATCATTGCTGTGGTCTCCGGTCTTTTGAAAGGAGTGTAAATCGTGGATTTGTTGTGTTTCAAATATGAAGTATTTTTAACTTCGTTCATTATTTATAGGTCAAAATTGCATTGTAAAGGGAATACTGACTGAATCTTTCCAGCAATCTGACATTCGTACTAAAAAATTAGCTTCCTGTCGCTTTTTGCGTCCATTCACTGTTGGGATATTGTTGTTGCAAGACGGCACGCGCTTCGACGCCACGCTCGGGTTTCTGAACTTTCCCCCACAAATTAGAAAGGCGATAAAGCGCTTCAGCATGGACTGCAGGCTCTGTGGGGAACAAAACATCAATATGAAGATAGGCAATTAATGCTTCTTTGGACTCTCCTAATTCGCGGTAGCAGTCTCCTTTTCTTAAGTAGGCTTCTGCTAGTAAGGCGCTTTGTTGGGAATTAGCACTTTTGATGATTTCATCGAGCTTCTTGATCGCTTCTTTAGGCTTACCTTCTTTTTGTAAACACCAGGCACTGCCTAATTGTGCTGCTCTTTTACTGGCTAATTCTGATTCTGATTTGGCATCCATTTTGGCAACGGTATTGAATGCCGCTAATGCGCCGTTGACATTCCCTTGTGCAAGCAGAACGCGTGCTTTCAGATTTTTGGCATCCATCTGGTAGTCTTTCCACGGGGATGTTTCCAAAGTACTGAATGCTTTGTTTGCTGCAGCATAATCCTTTTTTGCCAGATAGGCTTCTCCCAGCAATTTTGTTGCCGGGTAATATTGATAATGATCACCGTTGGCTTTTATAAATGTATCGAGCATTTTAATAGCGTTATCCAAGGCGGCAGCGTCTGATTGTGCGCTTTTGGTAGTCGCGCGGGCAATCATGAACTGCAAATCCTTCTTGAGGTTGGCACTGCCACTCGCCTGTGACTTTTTATATTGTTCTAACGCTGCAGCGTAGTTCCCATTCCGCTCTTGATTTCGAGCAATATTCAATTGTGGTGGTTCGCCATCCCAGCGTACTCGCTCAACTTCATTTGCAGGAATTTTAACGCTTTTCGTGCCCCGTTTTAAAGTCAGTTCAGTTTTCGTATATCCAGTGACATCGCCTAGCAATGGGCTGCTACTGTTGTACTGATAAACCGAATCTGCGGCTTCGAGATTTGAAACCAGTAGAATTTGAAAACTTGCCAGCAGGCTTAAACAGAACCAGATTGGGCGTTTCATCAGTTTTTGCTCCTCAACGATAATATAGTCTCATCACGGATACGTGGTTTTGTCTGTTTAAAGGATATCAAGCGTCCTTTGATTCGCTTTCCGGACGAGGTCGTGACTGTTTTTGTTGTTTTGCTTGTGCGGCTTTTTTCTTGGCAATTGCTGCTTTACGAGCGGCTAATTCTTCTGGAGACATTTGGGCCAGCTTCGCTTTACGCGCCGCAATTTGTTCCGGTGTTAGTTTTCGTTTTTCCTTACCTGATTCCTCTTGCGCAGGTCTTTTTTTACTTTTGACCTTCTCTGACTCTATTGGGGATTGTGATTTTTCCACAACAACTTGCGGCTTGGAGGACTTGGTCTTTGTAGAACGATTCGGTTTGAGCGCCGGGGGTGGCTCAGGAATCTGTGAAGGCATTGTGACATTTGAAGCAAGTTGATATGACGGCCGGGCTTTTTTGCCAGGCTTTAAGCCAAAGAAGTAAAACGCGGCAGCACCTCCAATTCCCAGAAGTATGACAACCAGGAATAAAATCGTATTAGACCCGGCTTCTGTCTGCGGCGCTGTTGCAGATTGTTGTGCTACTTTTTGCTGTGTGTTTGCCGGAGTTTCTGTTTTTAACTGTGCCGCTCCATTTTCAGCTATCGTTTGTGCTGCGGTCTTGCGACGTTCCAGGTTTTGTGGATCTTCACCCAAGTCAGTTTGAATTTGTCGATAGAGTTGGTTAAATCGCTCCCAGACTTCATCTGGCAAATCAACGCTAATCTGACCAAAGACATTTGTTTCATATTTAGCACGCTTCAATTCATCTTCACTGTTGATGGCAATTCCATATTTCCGCCGAGACTCGATGCTATTGAATTGTGAATCATAATACATTTTCTTTAAATCATCGCGCCCAGTAGCAGCGATCGAATTTTGTAACAGACGGGCTAGATAACCCCAACCGCGAACAAGAACACCATCTGAAAGTGTAGTTCCATTAATGGCGTCCAGATATTTTTTGTGAGAATCACCCTGACCACTGCCAGCCCAATCTTGCAAGATGGAAGCTGCTTCAAACTGAACTTCAGGCGATTTGTCCTTCTCTTTAAGAACTGGAGTGATTAATTCCAGTGCTTCTTCGAACTCACCTTGCTGACGTTTACAATTGACAAGTCTCAGAGTAATTCCAACTTGAAAATTTCCAGGGATGAAATCGCCTGAAGCGTCTTGACGTTTCTGGATCTCTTCAAAGGCTGCTGCTGCTTTGTCAAAGTATTTTCGGGCGATGGCTGGGTTCTCACTGGCTCCTTGTCCCATCCCAAAATAAGTTTCTCCGATCCAAACTAAAGAACCGTATGTCTGGTCCTTTCGCTTGAAGATGTCAGTTAAAAATGTTTCCAGTGACTTGCGT
This sequence comes from Gimesia aquarii, assembly GCF_007748175.1. Lineage (NCBI taxonomy): Bacteria > Pseudomonadati > Planctomycetota > Planctomycetia > Planctomycetales > Planctomycetaceae > Gimesia > Gimesia aquarii. Next base: position 1,971,452 of record NZ_CP037422.1, on the reverse strand, counting down.
ACGTCATCAATGCGTTTGGTATCACCAGCTGCTTTCAGACGTTCAATCTCTTCAGTAATCTTCTCGCCCAGTTGGCGATACATTTCGGTAATGGATTCTCCGCCAGATCCCGATGCAGATTCTTCAAGTTGCTTCATCGCTTTCCGAGCTAATTCAATCTGTTGTAAGCCAATAAAAGCACGCAATTGAAGTTGATACACCAGATTGGCAAATTCGCTACTTTGAACTCCCTTGGCAGGTCGCTTTTTGCCTTTCGCGACGTGAATTGCTTTCAGGACGGAGTGTGGTTCTTTCGACAAAATATCGACAGCTTCCTGATAGTTGCCGTTGTTCAAAGCGATTTGAGCAAGTGAAGCTTTCGCAGCGGTGAGATTTTCTGGTGTCGCTGCTGTCTTAGGTAGAGATTTTAAAGTTGCTGAAATACCCGTTCGAAGGTGTTTCTCTGCGAGTTTAGCCCACTGATTTACATCAGCCGGTTTATCGTCAGATCTTCGCGACATTGTCGTTAGATAGCTATTCCAGTAAGCCTGCCCTGCTCTAATCTGGGCATCGACATATTGTGGTGCTGTCGGAGGGACTTGTGAGTACCACTTGGCAGCTTCTACCGGACGGTCTGTCTGACTGTAAATATTACCCAGTTGAATGCGGGCGTCGTTGGCGCGATCACTGTCAGGCCATTTAGCCGTAATCAGATTACAGATGCTCTCCATATGCTGATTATCAACATACCGCTGTTCTTTGGGTGAATCATTGTAAGCCTGTAGATAGCCTGCCAGCGCAAGGTAAGCCGCATCCAAAGCGATTTGCTCACTATCTTTGTGATGGAAGTTAGCGATAAATTCGCCAAGAATTGCAGATTCATAACTTCGTCTCAAATTATAGTATGTATAGCAGAGTAAAAATCGAGCGTGATCTAATTCTTTGGGATCTGTTTTGTTGTCGGCCAATTTCAGGGCAATTTTCAGAATGCGGGCCGTTTCTTCCATGAATTGATTGAGTTCGATCTGGGCATTCTTTTTATCTTTTGCTGACTTAGCAGCGGCAAGTTTGTCCTTCAGGGTTTTGGTCTGCTTAACACGGTCCTGCCCTAAGCCATAGGCCGTCTCAAAATCTTGAGGATCTCCTCCGGAATTTCCTTGTAACTTTGCGGTAATACGACTAATCAATAACCGGGAAACATCACGGTATTTGCCTCGGAATGCGTTAACAAATCGAGCATTCTTCAAAGCTTGTCGTAGAATTCGTTCCTGCTCGTTTTTCTTTTTTCCCTCGGTATTGGCTAACGCTTCTTGAGCACGCGCCAACTCCCAGGTGATTCCCTGACCGATAGAAGTACGATTCCGTGAACGGTTTGCTTTCAACCATTCCTCTGCTTCATTGATCACGAGTTCGTAATCTTTTTTCTTATCATCGTTCAGACAAATTAAACGGAACTGCAAGATATTATCTTTTAACTGTTTGATCGGCTGTGATTGTCCTGGGTGGCCTAGCAACTCATTATAAATTCCCAGCGCGCGGCCTAACTCTCCCTGTTCTTCAAAGCATTTGCCTTGCCACATACGGGCATAAAGTCCACCTACCTGGCTGCGATAGCGTTCGTGAATTTTGGCATATTCTTCTGAAGCCTTCTTCAAGAGGCGATTAAAGTCGGCACTACCAGGATCGTAGGTTTGTGCTTCTGCATAAGTACATTGTGCGAGATCGAGCTGCGCGCTCATGAACTGGATTTCTGCGTTTGCTCTGGCTTTGTATTTTTCAGGCTCCTTTTGTTTGTCAATAAAAGTAGCTGGGAACGATTTCCAGGTCTTTTCGTGCAGATTGTAAGCCTTCTGAAAAATTGCACGTGCCTGGGCAACAAGTTTCCTGGCAGCAGCCTGAGCTTCTTTTTTCTTTTTTACCTCTGCTGTGGCTTTAGCTTTACGAACTTCAACTTCCGCTTTTTCCAGAATAATCTTTCCCTGTTCGGTACTCGCTGTTCCCGCTTTGGGGTGATTAGGGCTCTGTTGGGTAAACAGTTTTAATTGTGCTAACGCCTGATTGAGCGTTGCTTCCTGATCTTTCGGGAGCTTCTGAGTTCGTGAAAACATCATCAGAGTCATAGCACGCTCAAAAGGAATCAACTCACGAATCTCTTTGGGCGTTGTTTGATCAATGTCGATTTGATCGAGATACTGCAAAGCTGTATCGTGATAGTTTTTGTCTCTTAGACCCTGCAGGAACTCAAGATACTGCTCTTCTGCATATGCAGGAGCCAGAGAAGTGAGTATGGCAGCAAAACTCACTATTGAAACTAAATGGAATAGACGCATATTACAAATTCCATCGCTAATGAACGGATGAACTAAGGCCGTGATAGAAAGGACTCAAACCCACGAAATCACACGATTGGAAGAAGCCATACAGAATGGAAACACCTTGACAATCATTATACCTACCTTATTAACAAAATGTTCGCTATCTGATTTCGATTTTCTTAAAGAGATGGTTTTCCAGAGGTGAGAGAGAACCATTCTTAGCTGAAAATCGTTAAATACCAGCATATCCCGAGAGAGAGGTCTCTGCAAGAAAGATGCTGGTAATCGTTGATAATTCAGCTGTTAAACCAATACGTCTTTGGTTTTATCTGGTACCTGATAAGGTCCCCGAATCTCTTACGACATTTTCATTGGGAAAGTTGGCAGTGAATGTAACCTGACCTCAAAATTGTACACCGCTTATTTGAAAATGAAGAATAAAAGCCCAGTCAGCCTTCGAATTTGACGTTGGACAGTGATGTCTATATAAAGAATGACACACGTCAGGCGAAACGGAGAGGTGACAGAGTGGCCGAATGTGCCGGTCTCGAAAACCGGTGTACCGCAAGGTACCGGGGGTTCGAATCCCCCTCTCTCCGCTTAGGAAAAATACAGGCTTGCAAACTGATGTATAAATTATGTTTGCAAGCCTGTATTTTTTGTAATCTGATATCTAATCTTTAAGCCACGACAGTTTTCTCTCTCGCCGTGATTCTAAAAAACTCACACTTACATATGAAACTTCTTCATGCTTTGAAGACTCTCGCCGTCGCCTGCGAGCGTGAGCAGGATTGGAAAGCCGCTATTCGAGCCCATCAACAGATCATTCAAATGGCGACAGATTTCAAAAAAAATACCGGCAGTGATCGGTTCCAAAACGCGATGCATAGCGCACATTCCAATTGTGAAAGGCTTTCGAAAGCGAACTTACTCCAGATTAAATCATCTTTGTAATATGGTAATGTTGATCTTCTGAAATTTCGACTTCTGCCAGATCGCCTGCTTTTTCGATCATGCGTTTGCAGTCGGCGTTGAGATTTCTCAGGTGTAATTCTTTTCCTTCCTGCCGATAGCGTTCCGCAATTTTGTTAATCGATTCAATCGCCGATTGGTCATAGACGCGAGAGAAGTAGAAATCGATGGCAACAAAAGGTGGATCATTCACCGGGTCTAGTAGTTCCCGGAAGCTACTGACTGATGCAAAAAACAAGGGACCATGTAATTGATACACTTTGGTGTCATCTTCAAAATGAATATCAGCCATCATATGTGTGGCATGATGCCATGCAAAAATGAGTGCCTGAACGACAATCCCCAGCAGTACCGCGATCGCGAGATTGTGAAACAGGACTGTATAGCCTGCGACGAGAACCATCACGAAGACATCACTTTTGGGAACTTTATTCCAGGTATGCAGCGTGCTCCATTCGAATGTTCCAATCACAACCATGAACATCACACCGACCAGCGCCGCCATGGGAACCATAGAAATGACAGGCTTCAAAAGTACAACCAGGGTCAATAAGCCTACTGCAGCCACAACGCCCGAAAGTCGACCACGTCCTCCGGAATTGACATTGATTAAAGATTGTCCGATCATCGCACAACCACCCATGCCTCCAAACAGTCCACAGACAATGTTAGCCGCTCCCTGACCAATACATTCGCGGTTTCCGCTGCCGCGTGTTTCGGTGATTTCATCGATTAATGTGAGAGTCATTAACGATTCAATCAATCCAACTCCGGCCAGGATCAATGAGAAGGGCATGATGATCATGAATGTTTCCCAAGAGAGGGGAGCAAGCACATACCGAGAATCGAGAAAGAACAGCATCGGTAACGGTTCTGCTGTTGCTTTCACGGAAGCCATAGCTGTGCTGATTTGTTCCTCGTTTAATACGGAAAGATCAGCAGTTATTTGTGGATCGTTTTGAATCTCAGGATTTTCAGAAGTTTGAACTGCCAGAGCAGCATCTTTAACGGCTTTCGCTTTGAGGTTATTCATCATCAGATCGTCAACAGTTTGCACAACATTTGCCTGCCCTGTTGGATTCCAGTTCTCAGGAGCAAATTTGTTGATCCCGATAGCGATCATAGAAACCACGATAATCGCAGCGAGCGAACTCGGAATGGCTTTCGTCATCCGGGGTAGCAACAAGATGATAGACATCGTCAACGCAACAAGGAAAATCATTATGGTTAATGAAGTTCCCGGTAGGAACGTCATTTTTCCATCGACACCCAGTGTTTTGAAACTTCCAATTTGTGCCAGGCCAATCACAATCGCCAGTCCATTCACAAATCCTAACATCACGGAATGCGGAACCAGGCGAATCAGTTTTCCCAACCTCAGTACACCCACGGTGATTTGAAGTAAGCCACACAGAATAACGGCGGGGAACAGGTATTGGATGCCATGCATGGCGACTAGCGAGACAACCACGACAGCCATCGCTCCCGTAGCACCAGAGATCATACCCGGGCGACCACCGGTCAGCGAACTGATAAACCCTATAAAGAAAGCAGAATACAATCCCACAGTAGGGGGGACACCAGCAACAAAAGCAAACGCAACAGCTTCAGGCACTAAAGCCAGTGCCACAGTGAAGCCCGATAAAATATCATCCTTGACAGAAGCAGTATGCTTCGAAAAATACGCTAACATCAAAACTCCAATAAACGTTCTCGAAATCGATCCGCACGGTCAGCCTGTACGACGAACGCATTCGTCTTCAGACTCTCCCTGCTGACGCGGGAAAAGGGGTGCACTTTGAACAATCCGCTCGAGTGCAAAAGCAGACTTGTAGTTCAGGATTACCGTTAAGCAAAAGTGAATTACAAGATTTAACAACACCAACTGTAAACCGTTTGATTCAAACGGGGACTCCAGACAATCACATGATTATTTCGGGGGTGTTGCAGGGAATCAGGTGGGGAGTTGAGATGATCAACCAAACTACTAAAGGGTGTCAAACTTCCTTTAGTTGTTAAATAGAACCCACTCGCCATTTCTAGTACATTCCAAATTTCTTCACAACCTCGATTAAGTAAGAACTTCAGAATTTAGGTCATGTTCATGGCCTATTCACGATAATCGTTACAGAAATTAATGATTGTCATCTCGACAATATGTAAATATGTACTGATTGATATTATTCGTTGTTCAAAATGAGGGACCATCTATCATTACTTTCCTGATTTGTAAATTTACATTCCAGAGATTTGATCTCGCACTTCTTCCCATTTCAGATCTTCAGGAATATCAAGAACCACAGGATTTTCTCCTACGGTAACCTCTGCAATCTTGGAACGTGCTCCCGTGATATAAGCATAGACAACATACTCACCCGGTGGAACTGCAGAGACGTAAGTGAAACTGACGTGATCATCTCGTACCGGCATCACGTGCGGCTCCTCTTCCTCCTTTGAAGGCCAGTAAACCACGTTGAGTACATCACCATTGGCTAATTTTCCAGAAACTTTCGTTCCTTCAGGAAGTACAACCTCTGGTTGTCGAGAGCAGGCAGTGAAAACGATTAATGCGCAACTCACAAACATGACTCTGAATAGAATATTATGGTTGTTAGAATACATAGGTATTGATACCTGAATTAGGAATGCTTGAATTTTTAATTTCATACAACTGTAGCATGTCACTTAGAATTCCCCGAGAACTTCGTTACCCTCTCGTGTTCCCAGAGCATGAGAAATCGTTCGGTCCAAATTATCGCTTAGGAATCGAACCGAACCATCGGCTAAAAGTCCGTGAGCACCTCCTGTGTGCATACTACGCATCGGTAATGCATATGCAGGTCCATTCACTGTACCAGGGCAATGTGGGCAATTTCCATCGCGCTGGCAGTCCGCGGCGGGATAGTTTGGTGGCCGTCCCATAATGATGTAGTTACGACCTTCTTTTGTAGACCAGTCTTTCCCTCGATATGTCAACGTGTTCGAACCATTGTTGGTAGAATCTGCCAAACAGTCTGACGCAGCGGCTGACCCTCCCTGATTCCAATATTTGTCTAAATGGTTCATTTCGCCATAGGCAAGCGTATTCGACAAACCATCGGTGACATCGCGGAACTTCAGTTTGTCAGTCCAAAATAACCCTCCCTTTAATCCATTAGCGGGATTGCCCGGAGCAGCAACTTGATGAGATCCGGAAATCGGCAAATAGGAAGTCTGTCGTTTGTTATTAGAAATTTCCTTATCGGAAGGGCAATGCAGTGGAACAAGTCGAACATTCGTATTAGTGCGATTGGTTGATCCTCCCGATGTGGAATAGTAGTCCTTGGGAGGGTTCTCAAAATCGAGCAGGTTATACAAGTTAGCTTGATCCAGGTTAGGCAGTAAGAAAGCCGTTGTACTCCAGCCACTGGAATAACTGCAGGGACCCCAGGATGCAAAGTTGTAATTGCGGGAGCATGTTCCACCAGGGGGCAGAACACTATGGGTCTCATGATAGTTATGAATAGCTATGCCGATTTGCTTCATATTATTTTTACAACTACTACGCCGTGCTGCTTCTCGGGCTTGTTGTACAGCAGGCAGTAATAGTGCAATCAAGATGGCAATAATCGCAATCACAACCAATAATTCAATTAGTGTGAAAGCCTTACGATGTCTTAGGGGAAATTGCTTTCTAAACATGGGCACGCTCCGTTCAGAAAAAAAGAATAAGTTTAAGGAGAGATATCTTGTTGATAGATACTGAGGCGGGGGGAAAGTTTTTGGCTTAAAAAATTATGCAAACGATGGAATATCTTAAAGTTTGCTTTTTGAAATCATATATGAATTTTATTTCACGATCAGTTCGATGTCAAATTCTTGCCATTAAGCATGATTTCTAATAATGACACGATAATTGGGGACGCTCGAAAGTAAAGATGAAATGAATTCATTAAGAAACAAAAAGAATACTTTTGAGCCGATTTCATTAAACGGAAATTAGTATCTTGGTAAATATATGCTGTCTTCTACTAATGCTCTATGGGTTAGTGATTACTGTTTCGCTGGATTTCACCGAGACGATTTATGACAAAAAATCGATTTCAAATTTATTTAGTCATCAAGTCGTTTTTTAAAATTCGAGTTTTAAGACAAAAGAATGTTTTATTGAGCAAGAAATCTTGTTGATTCAAAAATGGTGAATTCAATTCAGATCTGAATCTTCCCTTAGTATTTATCTCGATGAGTCAAATCATGAAAAGAAAAAAATTCCTGCACCTTTGCATCATCTTTACGACTGGCTTTGTCTGTCTCTTTCTGATTGGCTTTGCCTTCTTACAAGTGGTGAATTCGGTTATTGGAAGACTAAGTATTCCCGTCGATAGTATTTTGCTGTGTCTCATGCTTTTCATTACACTCCCCATGTTTGTTGCCATCTTTCTGAAAGGCAAAGATTGACGGTATCGTACATCTGATTTGTTTTATTAACAAATTAAATAAATCAATCCTCGTTTATTGAGTTGATTCACAGCTTTTGTTTACTGGCGTCACGTCTCTGCATTGGTTAATCTGAAACCATCTGTTAGTGGTATTTTTCATTATTCCTGAAGGTGTTTTCATGATCCGCGCTTTGACTCTGCTCTGTCTTCTATTTGTTTCGTCTACCAGCTTTGCGGCTCAGCGGCCGAATATTTTATTCATCTTCACCGACGATCATGCACCGCATGCAATAGGTGCTTATAAGGGTTGGCTCGAACAAGTCAACCCGACTCCTAATATCGATCAGCTGGCAGCAGACGGGATGCTGTTCAAAAACAGCTATTGCACAAACTCCATTTGTGGCCCCAGCCGTGCTGTCATACTGACTGGCAAGCACAGTCACCTGAATGGTTTCATGCGAAATGGTAACCGTTTTGACGGCGACCAGCAGACGTTCCCAAAACTGCTGCAAAAAGCAGGCTACCAGACCGCCATCATCGGTAAGTGGCATCTGTCTTCCGATCCGCAAGGCTTCGATCATTGGAAAGTTCTGCCGGGACAAGGGAACTATTACAACCCTCATTTCAAATCCGCCAAAGGACGTGAACAGATTCCCGGTTATTGCACCGACCTCGTTACTGACATGGCGTTGGAATGGTTGAAAGAAAATGCCAACTCCGACAAACCCTTTATGCTAATGTGTCAACACAAGGCACCACATCGAACCTGGATGCCTCCGCTCAGGCATTTGAATCTGTACGACGACATCGAAATTCCCGAGCCCAAAACGCTATTCGATCAATGGAAAGACAACGCCAGCCCCGCCCGTCATCAGGAAATGGAAATCGACGGTCATCTGAATCTGGTCTACGACGTCTTCGGCCCTCCCATCAATGGCTGGGACCCCAATGCGGGAAAGTCCGTCGATAAATCCGGATTCCGTAACTTGAAAAAAATGACACCTGGGCAACTTAAAGTCTGGAACGCCGCTTTTGATCCTAAAAATGAAAAGTTGAAACAAGCGGGTCTCACCGGTAAAGATCTGGTTCGCTGGAAGTATCAACGTTACATCAAAAATTATCTGCGCTGCATTAAAGGCGTCGACGAAAATATCGGTCGCATGCTCGATTACCTCAAAGAAACGGGTCTCGATCAAAATACCATCGTCATCTATTCCTCAGACCAGGGATTTTATCTCGGCGATCATGGCTGGTACGATAAACGTTGGATGTATGAGGAATCGTTCCAGATGCCTTTAATCGTCAAATGGCCTGGCGTCACCAAGTCCGGAACTGTCAATACAGACCTGGTTCAAAACCTGGACTATGCAGAAACCTTTCTGGAAATCGCCGGTGCAGATATTCCTGCCGATATGCAGGGACAATCGCTGGTCCCTCTCTTGAAAGGTGAAAAAGTAAAGTGGCGAGATGCCTTGTACTACCATTACTACGAATTTCCCAGCGTACATATGGTGGCGAAACATTTTGGAATTCGAAATCAACGATATAAGCTGATTCGCTTCTATCAGTTCGATGAATGGGAATTCTATGATTTACAGGAAGACCCTGAGGAACTGACGAATCAGTATAATAATCCAAAATACGCTGACACGATTGCGAAAATGAAAATTGAGCTCAATGAGCTGCGTAAATCGTATAAGGATGACTCTGATATCAGTGTGATGCCCGTCGAATGGCGTAAGAAGTTTCGACCCGAATTACGTTAGCATGAATCAAAGTCTGGTGAACAGTTCCGAATTCCATTCAGAGCGACCAACCAGACAACAGGAAATTACGGTTCAGACGTATCGAGATTAGTTCATCTGCCGACCTGATCTTCCATTAATTGACGAGCTTCCAGCGTGGCAGACTCCCACTCTCCTTCATGGGCCTGTGCCACAATTTCGTTCAGCCAGTTCGCTTCAGATTCAGTAATTTCTTGACTCTCAAGCGAACTCTGAATCAGTTTTGTGACGGTTTCCAGACGTTCCTTACTTTTTTGATTGCAGATCGAATACAAGGCCTTGGATATCTCATAAGTTTTAGGCGAAACCTCGGGATAGCCACACGCGTTTAATTGCAGGACAACAGCGGTCAGCAGTGTGATATCGAAGCATTTTTGTAGTGATCTTTGATTCATCTTAAAATTCTCCAATCACTTCACCTTCGTTGATACTCGAAAGTTCAGCAAAGAGAAGTAAGTCGATATTTTCTGAAACAAATCTCACGGAACCATCGCCCATACAGACATGTCCCCCTCCGGTATGCTCTGAATACATTTGCCCCACGTGAAATGTGGGGAAATTGATGGGATGCACAATCGGAAAGCCGGTAATGTCCAGTTCTCCCCCGGAGGGACCAGCATGCACCAAACACAGGGTCGCTGCGGCATCGGAACCATTTTCCGGACTGGAAAATTGAGGATGAGTAAACGCACCAGGAACGACTCCCACCCAGGTTTTGTCACTCAGCTTGGAGGAATGTTCGCCCAGGAAGATTGTGTTGGAAGTTCCATCAGTGACGTCTCGCATTTTAGTTCGGGAGTTACGGAAAAAAGGGCCATCAGCAACACGCGAGGCATCACCATTGATGGTCACTGTCGTTGTTGTTTTAGTATAGATATTCGTAAAAATAATACCTGTAGGGACGGCTCCGCACTCTCCCCAACACGATTCCTGGCCATGACTGGCTACATAATGTGAACGCCCAAACCGAATTTGTGATCCCCCTATCACCAGTGGCGCCCCTGGTTCGTCTCGTACGAGAAACGGTTCATCACTACCCGATGTTGAGGGACACAGGAAGACAGGTAACTTCGTTTGTACTATCGCAGCATGCGACGAATCCCAGCAGGCGCGATTCACTTCCAATGCATTATAGACAGGCGCCTGATCTAAATAAGGAAGTAGCATCGAACTCCAGGACCATCCAGGAGCGGCGTCCCAAGTATCTGGATCAATGTTTGCCCACGCAGGTCCTGAACCGGTGCTGGTCGCATACGAAAAATAACCGGCGGGAAATGCGGAATGAGTATCATGATAGTTATGCAAGGCAATCCCAAGTTGTTTCAAGTTATTCTTACACTGACTGCGTCGTGCGGCTTCGCGTGCCTGCTGAACGGCGGGGAGTAACAAGGCAATCAAAGTCGCAATAATGGCAATCACGACCAGTAATTCAATCAAAGTAAAACCCCGGCGTGTTTCGGGGAAAGTTAGTTTTCTCATCACAGCAGTCTTTCTGCTTCAGGTTGGTTTTGGTAGGTTGATAAATTGTAGCATCGGCTACATTTTTAAATATTGTAGCCAAGGCTACATCTGTGTCAATCAACAATGGAAAAAAATAATATCCAGAGACTTATTTTCTCGAAATCATCATTTCTGTATCGCATTCTTAGCTTCGTACGTTTCCTGCACACAACAGGAGAATTTACCGTAAGGGATTGATTTACAGGGAGATAGAATGCACTTGACACGCCCATGTCTCTGGAGAAACTAGCTCTTTGCGTCGCGCGCGCGAGGATTAAAAAATGATATGGTGCAAATCTCAGCACCTGTCTGCTTTTCACCATAAAACCCGCTGGTTTCAGAGCGATTTGGTTAATGCGTATAGGAGTTGGTTCTCGATGAGCACTTCTTTCTATACCACTTTCGAGACAGAGACGCGCATAAATTGAGTCCAGAGTAACCGCTCTACTACCACATCTCAGACAAAACCGCGCAAATCTTTGCTTGACACCTTCATGCCGTTCGCGACGATGATTCAAAGTCAGAGGATAGACGAGAATTGCAGACCAGAAAGCCATGCTTCACCTCATGTAAAAAACAACTTGTCAGAATCGCGCAAGTAATAATCGAATGGCCAAAGAGTCAGCACATAGTATTTCCATACAAACAAATTCTCCGCAAAAATAGATCCAGCACGAACCGTTTGTGGACAAGGCAAGCGAATTTTACCTGATTTGTTTATGCCGGGGAGAGATGAAAATCCGGCAGTCTTCATACAGACAGCAGAAATCAATTCCTTCAAAAACTATCAGGCAATGGAAAGTGGCACCACCTATGCAGGTATGGCATCCGCACAACGAGAATGGGTACTGCTGTTTAAGAATGACCTGCACATTTCAGTACATGGCGAAAAATCATTCATAGACCATGTTTGCGCATCTCTCGAACAGAAAAAGAAAAAATAAGGGGAGATGCGACGGTCTCGGCTCGAATTTATTACCTAATTATGCGGGTTTTGTGGAGTTCTGGAGTTGTTTGCTCATCTAGAAAAAAAGGTCACTTTCATGAATCATAAAGTTAGTTAGGTGCATCATTTGATGATGCACCGCTTTCGATATCACGAAACGGGTTGAACGACGTATTCATGGGTTGAATCAGTGCCTTACATTTCTCGCAATAGAAGGTACCTTCATAGAGTTCATACAATACAAGTCCCAATTCTGCATCACCGTGGCAGACTGCAAGTGCCCCCAGGAGGGGACGCAAGTGAGGTGGGCCTTCAACTGCCGCAAGTGATTGAAGAATCAATTTTCGTGTGAAAGGTATTGTGGCCTCAAACGTATTAATGAGTTCTGGAGCAGCAGGGGTTTTGTTTAGTCGCAAGCAGGCAGTTGCCCAGCCGAAGAACTTAAGCAGAAAAATCCTGTTTTCGTTTTCCGGGGTCGTCTTATTACAAATCGCTGTGAGATGTGGGAGCGTCGCATAAGTTGAATTGTAAGTACTCCAATCATGACAGATTTCCCAAACATCTCCGGTCTGTTCATAATCCAGTGGCTGGTTCTCCATAATCGCCTTTTCAATCAGACGCAGGGCGGGGGGAATTTTCGATGCAGAGCCAAAGCCATATTGCAGCGATTCCCACATTGGATCATCTAGTGGAATCATCAATCAAAGATCCTTTAGACAAGTGACGAGGGTCGCAGATAAACTGCCAAGCCGTAGGTTTGGGTATAAGCATCATTAGAACCGTTCAGTGCTCGAAAGTTCAAGGACTTATAAGTTGTGAACCGAGATTCTCCCGAATTGCTGTTTAGCAAGTCATCTGGAAGTAGCTCATTTCAATACTTAGAGTCTGCTAAAAAGTTTTGATTTTTTGAGTGGACACATTGGGTTGTTAACCATATTCAGTATTGGTAATCCGATGCGTATTGACTCCAATCAATGGATCGAATTTGTGCTTGAATCTTGTCGTCAATAGGAAATGCAAATTCGGCCTGAAACCAGATGATCGATAATGTCGAGGCGTCCATATTTTTGTCCTGCACAGTGTCGAAACAATCAAACTTCGTGATACACGTAATTTCAGGAATGGATGCGGGAGTACCAAAAGGATAATCGCGGTCTACTTTGATCAGTGTTTCCCGTGGCTGTATCAGGTAGGGAGCAAAATGCCATTGTTGTTTTACCCCTTCAATTGTGCGTTTGATGATGCGTTCATTCATTTCTTTAGTAGGGACGCCTTCCAACAGACCACCGTAGGTTTCCCATTGATCAATTCTCTTAAGATGAATTGAATGGCCATTATCGAGTTGAATTTCTTGACGGTGCGGCATGTGTAGTACCTTGTTTGAGTGGCATCACATCTGCTATCAGAGGATTGCAGGAGTTGACGATCTATTTGAAAAATTCTCACCACGGCCACCCTGATGTATGGCACGGTGATTCGCCGATTCAGGCAGTACCGGGAACACTTTCTAAGTCAGGAGCCGTGTGTCGGCTACACCACACACCTTGCGTTTAATTGGATTGGCGAAACCGATGACGAATACAGCCATTCCAATCATGGCACCGATCATAAAGCCACCAAAAAGGCAAATGACGCGAGTGAATATGCTATCATTTGCCACCAACAGATAAACGCCTGATGCAGTCAATACAGCCGCAATCAAGATGATGCCAACCATGAATTTTTTGGAGCATAGGAAATGCTGTACGTCGGTGGCATCTTTAGTATAGCGAGTATAATAGTCGCGAATATTCTCGCCTGTGTCCAACCATTCAAAATCAGACATGGGAAACATCGCACCACAACTTGAGCATTGAGTTTGTTCCATGCTGGACATCGGATTTGAAACAAGCTCGAATGGTTGGCCACTAACGACTGTGTCATTACCGCACTTGACGTGGCGATATGTCCGAGATTCAGGAATTTCTTGTTCGGGCATGGATGTATGCTCCAGGATTTGTATGTTGGATGACTAGTTTGTAACTAATTCTGCCTATTACCCGTCAGCCGCAAATCATCATCATTAATGAGATTGTATCAGCCATGGTTTGATTGTAAAGAAATTTTAAATGTGCTATGTGAATCTCCCTGATGTTCGCGAGAGGTGGTTATCAATCAATGTTCGGAGCTAGGAACACCACCTCAACTGCTCGACTCACGTCTTGACTTCTACTATTATCGCAGTTACTTTGAGATGTAGAGCACTTTCATTTTTCAGTTCGCACTCGAAAACGAAAACACTCTTTAATGGTAACTTAGTTGAGAAGATCACTACTCAATTTTGTGATGAACTTACAAAGTGAAAATAAGTGAAGCTGTAGCTTTGAAAACGGATTCGGTATCAGGGCTCATCCGAGTCTGCCAAAATTTTTCTTGTCTGTTTTTCGCTACCTGTCAGGAGATGTGGATTTGCTTTCCGGTCTGCTGGAAATTGGACTCAACGCACCATTGCATGTTCGTGAGGAACGGCTTTCATCGTGTCCCAATGCGTGTCGTTTAGCTTACGTCAGTGATATCCACTTGCGGACCGGCAGATCTGCTCACATTGTGCAGCAAGTGATTGATGCCGTGCGTTGCTGCAACGCAAATGCAATCCTCCTGGGAGGCGATTTGGTAGATCACTTATCCGAATTGGATCGCTTATGTGAGCTGGTTGAGCAGCTTACCCGATTCGCGCCGGTGCTTGCGATCGGTGGAAACCACGACAGATACGTCGGCGCTAACAAAGTACGTGATGCCGTTTTCAATGGAGGTGGTGTATGGATACATGATAGTAATATTGACATCACACACCATTCTCGTGTGATTTCAGTCTATGGCCCTGACTTTATTGATCAGCCAACCGGTGATGTGCGGGTGCTTTGTGCGCATAACCCCCGAATCTGGAAAACATCACGAAGTGTTGACTATGACCTCATACTTGCCGGACACTTGCATGGGTGCCAGTTTGTTGCCTTCGAGTTTCGCAACCGCTTATTTCCGGGAGCATTTTTTTACCCATACAATTATCTGAGTCATCAATCCGGTACAACACGTCTTGTCGTGAGCCGCGGCATCAGCGACCTTGTGCCGATTCGCTGGCGGTGTCCTCGCGAAGTTGTTCTCTGTTATGTCTGACATGGAAGTGGAGGAAAAGACAAGCCTATGATTTCTCCAATCAATTATGACTTTGAAAAGGCCGAGCCACAGCCAGGTCATCTCGCATCCAGTCTGGTTGCCATGATCAGTTTTTTTCGCGGGTTACCGTTTTTTATTTCCCGTCGGCCAAGAACTCCGCTCCGCGTCTTCTGTATGATGGCATTCGATACCGTTCACGTACTTCGATATGCGCGGCGAATGCCGTCAGACAAGTTACAAAACCTCGCGTTGCTACTCGATTTCGGCGCGAGTGCGAATGATTTCTTCGATAAGAATGGTTTCTCTCGTCAGGAATATCGAGTAACCCGGTGGCTACTCGAAAGGGCTGAAGCTAACGTGGCGATCGATGAATACATGAGTCGGTTGCGCTATCTTGAGAATCGACGCCCGTCGTTGAGTGGTGATAGTTTACAGCCTAAGAAGATTCGAACATATCGGGAATCGGTCATCCGGCTGTCGTTGGGAATGGTCGCTGCGACGGCACTCAACAACTTGACTATTGAAGACGGCATCCAGGCGACACACTGCGACGAAGATCTCGAAATGTTATACCGAATTGTAATGCTTTGCCAGATCATCGACGATGTCCTCGACTTTGCAAAAGACACCAGGGACGGACTGCCAAGTTTTCTGACAGCGCACATATCACCAAATCAAGCTTTAGCACTGACTTTAAAAGCAGCGATGCGATATGCTGACCTGGGCAGTTTGCCATCTTCGCCATATGTGTTTCCATTCCGTTTAGCGATGCTAGGAATGTTAATACTTACTAAGGTGGCAATCATGTTTGGGCGCTGGCGATTGAGATTCTACGTGCTGCGAAACCGGATCACATCAATCACAGGCTGGTACGCATCTACTGATGCTCATTCATGATGCGGAGCAAGTAATTATTTAGATCAATCGGCCATGATTTGGATTGTGAGTAAAGCAACTTAGTATTTACGATTTGCTAGTATCCGATAATTATAAGGCCGGTGATTCCACGATGCGAGGTGGTAAGTAAATTGTGAATTCTGTTCGGTTTTGGATGAGGACGCTATGAACGTTAAATATCTTACCACGTTCGACTATCCCAAGACGATCGAGTAGGTCGAAGCGTGCTGTCAGGACGTTGCCGACAGTTGTTTGAAGCCGGTCATGCCAAATTGCGTATGAGCCAAGTTTGCCATCTCGACGAAAGTAGTAACCCATTCGCGGATGAGTCAACAAAACCAAGCCCGATTCCAGGTTGTCGAAGCCTTTGAGTTCCGTTGGTGGATTCCCTGTATCAGTGAGTTCAACGTGCGCATCGGCCCAGCTATTGGTCGTTTGCATTCGGTAGGTCGTGTAGCGTTTCGCAGAAGTATCGAATTCACAATCGAATTGGATATTGGCTCGATGCCATGGCAGTTTCCACAGATGTCGAGGCACTGAAACGGTCCAGGAATCAAGAGAAGTGCCGATGAACCAGGCAACATGCGCACCTGTTTCGGAATCAGTTACGTAAATACGATAGTTCGTCTGCCCAAATCGCCACTTCGGCCAAGAGATTTTGGAAAAGCGAAAGTCCTGATCAACAAAAGGAACAACAGAAAGCAGCGCCCATTCACGGCCATCCACTTTGATGAGATCAAGATGGAAACGTGGATGGATCTGCTGCCGAACCGCATCGGGATTCACGAGGCAGGTAATGATGGCGAAGTGCGCGAGCGTCGTGTCGACATCAATGCCTGTTGGAGGCTTGCGAGAAAGCAAGCCATCGCTAAATGCTAACGTCTCGATTTTGTTCATTTCGTCGGTTTAACTTGTTTATACGCCGCTTCTGCCTATCACCTGCAGGCGGTAAATTGTGTAAATGAAATTGTTACAGCTTGTAAGGTATAAGTGATTAATGAAGCTACGTCCCACATCAGTAGTCTAATCGAATTTCATTTTTTTAATGTGCGCCGCTGCGGCGTCTGCCAGTACGTCGCGGAACATTCGGTCGGGATTGTCGAAAAAGGCGATGCTGATTCCCCGATCGACGGAGCGGGTGGCCAGCAAGGTTAGCATCGGTGTGGGAGGCACATAACGCTCCATATAAAGGAGCCGCATCCCATTCCCTTTAATGTGCAGCAGGTGTTCAAAGTACTGCATGGCAAGATTGTCTTTGCGGGCCAGCACGGCACCCTTCACTGAGACGCGCAGTTTCTGCCATTCTTCGGGCGTCATTTCTTTTTTCCAGGCCATGACCTGCCGGTGCATTGCATCGAGTTGGCTTGCCGCTGCTCCTGCAATATTCGCTTTAATCATGGGCAGCATGCTCCGCGTGAAAGTATGCAGCTCTTCGGTGCTGAACTGCTGTTGTTGAATCACCTTTTCCAGGAACTGCTTCGAATCAGCCAGGAGCTGTTTCTGCCGTTTGAGGTTTGCACCTTCCAGACCAATATGATCAATCTGTTTTTCGACCCGGTCGATTCGCCCGCGATATTCAGTTAGTTGTCGAAGGCGTTGAGCGTCGAGCTTGCCGGCCCCGGGGGGGCCGAGCATGAGGTAGATCGCGACAGGCATATGTGCAAAGACTTTTAATGTATCGTACCTGGGAAGAAGCATTTCGGATGTGGTTTCCGAATTGTTGCGGACCAGGACGAGTTTTCCATCGCGTAGTAAAATGATCGGCCCGCCAGAAGCGAGATCTAACTTTCTAGCGACCGTGTGAGCATTAATGAAGTCACGATTCAGATTATAAAGTGCAGTGCTCGTTGCTTCATTGATCTCTTCCGAATAAGCCGTGTGTGACAATAAAATGAAAATGAGGCCAGTGGAAAAAATTCGTCTCATGTTCCTGTCTCCCTGATTCAGAATAAGCTTACGGATCGACTTACAATAACGTGTTGGGTTGAAATAAAATCGTAGCAACTCGTGGCTCGGTTGTCGAATCTTTGTGATCAGAATCTTCACGTTGTATCTGAGAAGTCGTTATTGCTCTCCTCTTTGTGGATGCAACGCATACAGTCGATCTGGATAATCATAATCGGGCAGCATGACATCTTTCTCGTAGGTCATCCCGATTTTCTCAATCACCCGAATCGAGGCTGTGTTGCCAGGGTCGACCAATGCGATGATTCGAGTGAGGGAAAGCATATCGAACGCATAATCTCGCACAGCGATTGCGGCTTCCGTCGCATAGCCTTGTGACCAGAAACATGGTTCGAAACGAAAACCGATTTCAATTTCCTCTTGACCTTCAATGTCCGGAAATTCTGACAAGCCACAATAGCCGATCATGCGATTTGTCTTTTTCAACACGATGGCCCAGATCCCAAAACCGAGTTGGGAGTATTCATCAATGCGATTCTCTGTCCACCTCTTCACATCATCCGGAGTCTTCACTCCACTGCTGAACTTCATGACCTCTGGATCGCATAGAATCCGGCAAGCCGCTGTAACATCCGACATCTCAAATGGCCTAATAAGAAGGCGCTCAGTCTGGCTGATGATGCTTTGTCGCATGGATTTCTTTGTCTTATATGAGTTCAACTTATTACGAGTTAGCCACCCTTTTGCGGACTGGGATGGAGGTTGAATATTGTTTTAAATCACATTGTAGCAGTTTTTAATGTCATATGATTGGACATTCCTGAATGAAAACAGATGGTTTGTTTCTGTCACGCGTAATCCCAATCGTCTGGACTGTAAAATGACCAGAAATGACGTTATGATATTGCCCCGCATATAATCAATGATATTAAGGCGATTCAGGATGGCAAAAAAGCAAAAACCGAAGAATCAGCACGAACGCACACGTGTCGATCATGCCACGGAAATTGCCGAGGATTATGTCGAAGCGATTGCGGAAATCCTCGAAGAGCAGGACGTCTGCCGGGTGAAAGATCTTGCCGAGCATTTTGCCGTGAGTCACGTCACCGTGAATCGAACGGTGGCTCGTCTGCAGCGGGATGGTTATGTCACGACTGAGCCTTACAGTCCAGTAGAATTAACCAGCCAGGGAGCAAAGCTGGCGAAAAATTCCCGGCGTCGCCATGAAATTGTCCTCAGTTTTTTGATTGCGCTTGGTGTGACTGAAGAAACTGCAGCCACCGATACGGAAGGCATTGAACACCATGTCAGCCCTGAAACTTTGAGTGTGATGGAAGCCTTCATTTCAAAAGCCCATCACTAATTTGCGGCTGTTCAGCCGGTTGTTGAAAAACTCTCACTACGACCAGGATTCTTTACTGAAATAGGGTCAAGTCTCTGCTAGGATGGATTGAGATATCAGTTTGAGATTCCCTTAGCCTCAATGGAGATGATTAATGATTCGCAGTCTTGGTCGATTTATCACATGTGCATCTTGCCTCGCGTTATTTTTTCTGTGCACCTCTCAGATTACGCCAGCAGCAGAGACAAAGCCCAATGTCCTGTTTCTAATTTGTGACGATTTGAATTGTGACCTTGGCTGTTATGGTCATCCTCAAGTGAAGTCTCCTAATATTGACCAACTGGCAAAGCAAGGCGTTCGATTTCAGAACGCATATTGTCAGTTTCCCTTATGTGGACCGAGCCGCGCTTCTTTTATGACGGGCCTCTATCCTGATCAGACTTTGATTCATCGTAATGCCATCTACATTCGAGAACATGTTCCCAACGTCCAGACGATGTCGCAAATGTTTCGCAATCATGGATACTTCGCGACACGTGTGGGGAAAATTTACCACTATAATGTTCCCAAACACATCGGAACCAGTGGGCACGATGACCCTTATTCCTGGAATCAGACTTTCAATCCCCGTGGCCGTGATGTTGATGATGAAGACAAAATTTTCAGTCTGACTCCCGGCAGCTTTGGTGGAACCTTAAGTTGGCTGGCTGCTGAGGGGACCGATGCAGAACAGACCGATGGTATCGCTGCCAAGATTGCCATTCAGCAACTCAAAAAACATGCCGCCCAGAAGACTCCCTTTTTCATGGCTGTCGGATTGTTTCGACCACATACTCCTTACGTAGCTCCGAAGAACTATTTCGAAATGTATCCTACTGAAAAAATCAACGTTCCCCAAGTTCCCAAGGGATACCTTGATACGATTCCTCCACCTGCCCGTAAGAGTTTGTTGCGCAAAAAAAATCAGGTGAATCTGCCTGACAAATTAGCGCGCCAGGCCATTCAGGCCTACTACGCTTCGATTACTTTCGCTGACGCACAGATCGGCCATATTCTCGCGGCTCTTAAAGAGACAGGCCTTGATGAGAATACGATTGTCGTTTTCACCTCCGACCATGGTTACCATATGGGAGAACACGGATATTGGCAGAAAACGACGTTGTTTGAAAATGCCGCTCATGTGCCTTTGATTATTGCCGGTCCCGGAGTCTTAGCCAAAGGACAAACTGCGGTTTCTCCTGCTGAAATGGTTGATTTCTATCCGACGCTGGCAGAACTATGTGGCTTGAAAGCACCGGCTTCGATTTCCGGGGTCAGTCAGGTACCAACTTTGAAAGATGCCACAACGTCTTCTCGTAAAACCGCTTTGACACAATATGCAAACGGTTACAGCATCCGTACGCCGAGCTACCGCTATACGGAATGGGGAGAGGCAGGCAAAGAAGGAGTAGAACTCTATGACCACAATACGGATCCCGCTGAAATGAAAAATCTGGCAAATGATCCTGAAACAAAGCAGTTGCGGGACGAATTATCCCAAATATTACAGGCACGAATTCAACACGCAAGCCAGAAACCAAAAGGGGTCAAGCAGATCAAATTCGAAAATCGAAGGCGCGTTCCCAGGTAAAAACGGGTTTGCCCACTTGTAATTCCCGACTATGTTGAATTGAATAAAATGAGACGACTCGAACCAAACTGATACCGAATAGAAATTGGAATCAACCATGAATCTATCCCGCCGTGAATTTTCCAAATCACTTGCGCTCGCTGGACTCGGCTGTGTGACCGGACAATGGGCAACCAAAAAAGCTCTCGCAGCAGAACCGAAAATTGAAGCAGGTACGGGCTTCATTGATATGCACACGCATATTGGTACGTATACCGATCCTAAAAAGAATCTCTCCGTGGAAGGTTTGCTGAAATGGATGGATCAGTTTCAGGTCGAAAAATCCGTTGTGCTGCCACTGACTTCACCAGAATCAACCATGTATCTGCAAACGACCGAGTCGGCATTGGCAGCCGCCAAAGCATATCCCGATCGGTTGATTCCCTTTTGCTCGGTCGACCCGCGAACGACTCATGCCGGGAGTGTCAAATCTTTAGTGAATATGCTCCAACGTTGGGTAGATCAAGGGGCGAAAGGATTTGGCGAACATAAAGTCGGTCTGAATTTCGATGATCCTCTGATGATGCGGGTCTATGAAGCATGTCAGGAAGTAGGTATTCCTTTGCTATTTCACATCGATAACATTCGTGGCAAGGATGTTCCTGGCCTCAAGCGTTTGGAAAATGCACTCAAGACATTTCCCGAGTTAAATTTCATTGGACATGGCCCTGGCTGGTGGGCTTCCATTTCCGGTGGCCTCACTCAGCAGGAGTTGGGTGGCTATCCTAAGTCCAAAGTCAAACCGGGAGGTGCCATCGATGACTTAATGAGCCGCTATCCAAATCTCTACGGTGATCTTTCTGCTGGTTCCGGCGCCAATTCCATTTCACGTGATCTCGAATTCGGTACGAAATTCTTGATTCGCCGACAGGATCGCATACTGTTCGGAACCGATTATCTGGCCCCCGGGCAACATGTTCCTCAGTTCGAACTCTTCCAGAAAATAGAACTTCCTGCTGATGTTCGTTCTAAAATCTATCGTGAAAACGCCATTAAACTTCTCAAGTTGACTTAGTCTGAAAAACTATTGACTCAAACTTGTGGATGAAAAATAGATAAATAGATTATGTGTGTTATACACGACAGAAATGTGTTCAATTGTTCATTTTAATCTGTTTTTCAATAAATACTTGCGGAGTTCCGGTTGTTCTTTCCGATCATATTTGTATATCCTAATATATAAAGTTTCCTGCCTAAGTTACTCGCCACATAGGTACTAAATAAAGAACTGTCTCAGTCGAAATCAGCCGTTTTTAATGTGAGACCATTTTTTATCTAATCCTAATTAATAATCGACCATCGATTTTAGATATGGGAGAGTTCGGATGTCTCAACCAACCAGTTTCCCAAACAATCCACACCAACTTCATCACGCCGGTGGAAGCTCATTTTCTCATTTCGCACCGGGTAGCGATCTGGTTCACGTGGGGAGTCGGCGTTGGTTTCTTCAAATGGGCATGGCCGGAATTGCCGGGCTGTCTGTTCCTCAACTTCTTAAGCAACAGGCGCTGGCGTCTCCCGAAGCGAAAGTAGATCAGAAGGTACAAGCCAAGTCAGTGATTCTGATTTGGCTTTCTGGTGGGCCCAGCCAACTGGATACCTGGGATTTAAAACCGCAAGCTCCTAAAGAAATTCGTGGTCCTTTTAATTCCATTTCCACCTCGATCAACGGAATTGATATTTGTGAGCATATGCCGAAGCAGGCAGCGATGATGGATAAGTTTGCCATCATTCGTTCTATGGATGCCACGGCCAGCAATCACACACCAACGACTTTCCAGGCTGCGAATCCCAAGTCACGTCGAACGAACGACAATCGCGATGGCGGAGGTTATCCTTCGATGGGATCTGTGGCTGCCAAATTCCGTGGACCAAACGTACCTGGTATGCCAGGCTTTGTGGCACTGGCTGACAGCATGAAATCCGATATTTACGGTGCCGGTCATTTGGGGCATCGTTATGAACCATTGGATGGCGTGAAATCCGCGGGTAAGTTTGGCATGCCTGCCGGAGTTCAAACTTCCCGCTTGAATGACCGTAACGAATTACGTCGCCAGTTTGATCAGCTCCGAAAGCATGCGGATCTCTCGACTGAACTTTCATTGCAGGATCGTTACGTGCAGGAAGCTTACGATATGGTGTTGTCAGGAAAAGTTGCGAAAGCATTTGACCTGAACCGCGAACCACAGAAGCTTCGAGAAAAATATGGTAGCCACTCTTTTGGACAGAAGTCGTTACTGGCGCGCCGGCTTGTTGAATCGGGTGTGACTTTCATTACGATGAGTGATGCCTGGGGGCACTGGGATCATCATGGTGATGAAGTGAAATGGGGTGGCATTGAGAAAGGTCTCAAGCCCATGTTGCCGGTTCTCGACCATGGGATCACCACTTTGGTCAGTGACCTTGATGAACGAGGGCTGCTCGATTCGACGCTAGTGCTGGTACTTGGTGAATTTGGCCGTGGTCCGGTCATGACCAAAACCAATGGCCGTGGTCACTGGACTCCGGTGATGTCGATGTTGGCAGCCGGTGCAGGTGTTCCCGGCGGACAAGTCATTGGTGCCACAGATCGACGCGGTGGCGAAATTGCAGAGCGACGATTAGGCCCGGGAGACCTCGGTGCTACCGTATTCAAAAAATTGGGCATCGATCCTTACGGTCACTGGATCAAACCGGGTGGACGTCCTACACCATTGGTCGATGGTCCTGCTGGTCCGATTGCGGAACTTGGTTAATCAGTGATTGCAAACTCCAGAAAGCGAGATTCACTCGCATTCGGAGTGTTCGATTTTCTTTTCGATAAATCAATGGCAAAAGGACGTTCGATGCTATTTCCTGCCAGATCTTCGAGCACGGTTCCTGCAACCAATCGATAGTGACCTGTCTGCCACGGGCTGTCTGGTATGAATCGCCAAACGGACTCATGTTGACCGAGTTGAATCTGTCCTTTGACAATAGCCCCCTGCTCTGTCTGCACTTTCATCTGATCTTTGAGTAGTACGTAGTCCAGAGGTTCGCCCAGTTCACAGATCAGTGGCTTTCGTGTTCCTTTGAGGGGAACGCTTAATTTCCAGTCCTTCACGAATGGCTGACGTTCATCGATGGCGACTGCTGAGAATGGTTTCGAAACGGGTGTTCCCAGTGCGTGCCCCGATAATGAGGCCCACTTTGGGTCGATTTTCAATTCGTACTCGTCTCCCTCATTCAGAATCGCACCCAGTTCGACGTTCAGATTGACTCCTGCCTTCTGTCTCCCCGGATGGAACCAGAGTGTTAACTGTTTACCATCGGGAGACCAGAGTTCGGTATGGCGAAATGGGCGGGGGACTTGTTTGTTTTGAGTTTTGTTGAACAGAGAAAAATAATCAAAGATCTCTCCCTGCTGCATCGGCTCGGAGAATTGAATGTAAAATTTTAAGTGATTCGCGGGGAGCCTCTTTCCCGAAGGGTAAATCGCCAGCACACGGGGAGGCTTGAGATTGGGTAATGGAATATAATATTCGGCTTGAAGTAATTTTGCCTTCGTTTTTGCAGATAACTCTAACGGTTTTGGATCGAAGATTGCTTGATAGCGAGTCCCTCGGACTAAGGGAAACGCTGGCTCGAATTCCAGACGGTTTGTTTTAATGCGATAACGTCCCAGCATTGCTGGAATATTTTGTCCGGACTGTTTTTGCAACTTGAATGTCAGCACCTCATGAAGCTTTTCTTCATCAGCTTGTTTGAGAGAACTCCAGAACTCGGGTTGATTTGCTGTGACAACAACCAGACACTGTCGTGGGTCTTTGGGATTTGCAGTGATCTTTAATGTGAATGGTTCAACCGGTTTACTCGCATGAATCTCTGTCGGGAGTCCCCAACAGCAAATCAAAAGTACGGCCAAAAACTGCCTGCGATGCCTCTCTACGATTTGTTGGTGTGGTTTGATCATAGCGCTGACTGTTTTTGAAAATCTGATATTAAACAGCGAAAAAACCCTTCCCTGTTCGCAAAACAGAACAGGAAAGAGTCTATAGCTGACTCACAACATCTATTAAGGAAGCTGTGAAATTTCCAGATCGAGGTGTCCGTCATTATCACGGAGTACAACGATTTCTTTTTTATCCAGTTTATCAATGTGCACTGCACCGGCAAGCTGATCGACAATTTCGATTCCATCCGGCCCTGATTTCTGTTTCACATTTCGCCGAACGGCATCTTCATTCACGTCTTCCGCTTCGAGGTAGTCCATATTGACGCGGACGCCCCACCACTTACTAGGACCATACATATTCCTTTTCCAGTGGAACCGAAATGTATTGGTTAACAGCCACTCTTTGCCATCACTTTCATAAGTCAACATATCCAAGGGGCGATTTCCTGAACCGAGTTCGACCACACTCGTCCCTTTGACTTTGCTGCCCGACTGTAATTCATCCAGCGGAAATTTGGCGATAGGCGTACAGGCAAACGCGCCTACAATGTAGTTCTTGCCTTGGTTGGTATACGGTACAAAAGATTGAATGGGCGCCTTCGTTTCCCACCTGCGATGTGCTACATGGTACGTTTCGGCACTGTAGATATCAGCCGAGGTTCCATGTGTGATCGGAAGAGGAATCGAATAAATTTTATTGACAAATTCGGCATTGGATTGTGCTGCTGCCAAAAGACGATTACTGGCCAATGCCACTCCTGTAATATTTCTGATTTTAGAATTCTTACCACCGGGCAGACCAACCTGCACAAAATCGACCTCAGACAGATCGAAGTTTTTGACCTTACCTTGCGCGTCAATGACCAGGATGGCGGGTTGCCCATCAGTCTTACGGCGAACGGAAAGATAGACTTTACCACTTTGTGAGTTCACGGCCATATCTGCGATTTGAATTTGGGAGGGTTCAACCCCCATACTGGCGGCGACAGCAACATCAATTTTAGGAATTTTCTTTTCCAGCTTTTTTAAGGGGCCCAGATCATGAGTGTCAATTACAGTTACAGTCGCTTTCGCGGGGTCCGCCACCACCAGCAATCCGCTGGGTCCAAAGGTTATTTTCCCAACCGATTTGAAATCGGGATTTCCCTTCTGTACTTTTTTGAGATACTTGCTCGCCGCATCCTTGGTCACACCGGCTTGAGCCATTTGGCTACCTGTGAGTAGCAGCAGGAGCGCCACAATAGGGGCGCCTGCTTTCATGATTCGCGATCTGATCATCAAACTGGTTCCTGAAAAAAGTGTTGTAAAATTTTGGGGATCCGCTCCCCTCCAACTGACTTCAATCCTAATTCCCTCAAATTTGAGAGTCAACTAGATTGTGAATTTAACATGGTTTTGTACTAATTCCGTCCCACATGCGGAAAAACCGTGATGGGTACGAATCGGGAAAGGTTCTCAATTTCATTAGGATTTTTACGCGCTTGACATCATTGATGCGTTTTTTGTTATAATGAGATTTCTTCCACAAGTCTCCTTCCTTTATAAACGAGCAACATTCAGTCATGGTTGTTTCCCGGCATCGACTTTTATTTTTGCTGTTTAACTGTCTGATTGTCTTGATTGCCAGATCTTTACCTGTCTACTCGACAGAGACCTCTACAGAATCTGCCCAGTCGACAAGCATTGTTTATGAAGTTGATATTCAACCAATTTTCCAGGCACATTGTGTCAAGTGTCATAATCAGAAAACACGAAAAGCAGAATTTGACCTGAGTTCTCCTGCAAATCTACTGAAAGGTGGCGAATCGGGATCGGGATTAGTCAAGGGCAAACCAGATGAGAGCCTGTTGTTTGAATACCTGCATGATGGTCAGATGCCTCCCGAAGGTTCAAAGCCATTATCGAAACAGGAGCTCTCCAAAATACGTCAGTGGATTCTTACAGGATTGAAGTTTCAGCAGAGCCCCGAAGCACATGCGCCTGCCATACTCACTCAACACGATGTTCTCCCGATCTTGTACCGACGTTGTGTCATGTGCCATGGTCCCGAGTACCAGGAGGGAGGACTCGATGTTCGCTCCAAGACAAAAATGCTCACAGGAGGCGAAGCAGGGGCGGCAGTCATCGCAGGCAAACCAGCTGAAAGTCTGTTGGTTAAGTATATCGTCGAGAAGACCTGTCCGCCGAAGGGAGAAATCAGTCGGGCTGGCATCGAGCCGATGACTGATGAAGAACTGGCAACGATCACCAAATGGATTCGCCAGGGGCTCTCGGAAGTGAAAGTGGAAGCTGAGGAGTTCCGCTATGAACAGGATCCATTGGTTTCAAAAGCGGATCGCCAATTCTGGTCGTTTCAACCTCCTCAGCAGGTCGACCCTCCGGCTGTGATTCATCAGTCGCTGGTTAAAAATCCAATCGATGCTTTTCTTCTTCGAAAATTAGAATCGCAGAAACTGTCTTATGCTCCGGAAGCGGATCGAAGCACGCTCATTCGTCGCGCGACATTTGTCTTAACAGGTTTACCTCCCACTCCGAGTGAAGTGCAGGAGTTCCTCGCAGATGAGAGTGAAAAGGCTTATGAGAACCTGATAGACCGTTTGTTACAGTCTCCGCGCTATGCGGAGAAATGGGGGCGATTTTGGTTGGACTTAGCCGGCTATGCCGATTCCGAAGGAAAGCGGAGTGCCGATTTGATTCGGAAATACGCTTACCGCTATCGTGATTATGTCATTCGTTCTTTCGGTGAGGATAAAGCGTATGATGTCTTTCTCACCGAGCAGTTGGCGGGTGATGAATTAGTGGATTACGCGAACCCACAAAATGCGACACCGGAAGTGATTGAAAAACTGGTGGCGACCGGTTTTTTGCGCATGGCTCCCGATGGAACTTCAGCGAATCCGGTGAACCGGGTTTCAGACCGCATGGAAGTGATTTCGGACGAACTCGATGTACTCGCTCGTGGCGTACTTGGATTGACGATGAATTGTGCGCGTTGCCACAGCCACAAATACGATCCGATTCCGCAACGAGATTATTACCGGATGATGGCAATCTTCAAGGGGGCTTACGACGAATACGACTGGATGACACCACAACCATTCAGCAATCAGTGGAAACGAGCCCGTAGCCGATTATTAACGGTGATCCCTGAGCAGGAACAAGAGGAAATCGACAAATACAATGCACCCATTGAAAAACAAATTGCGGAATTAAAAGCAAAGCTTAAAAACAAGGAGCTCTCTAAAAAAGAAAAGAAGGCGCTCGATAAAGAACTGAAAAAGCGAACCGCTTCATTGAAGACTCCCAATTTGATTCGAGCATTATGGGACCGTGGTCGTCCCTCGCCGACTTATATTTATCGTCGTGGTGATGAAAATCAGCCTACAGGCCTTGTACAGCCCGGAACGCCTTCTGCCATTGCGGATGGAATCTCGCCCTATCATATTGAGCCAATCACACAAACAACTTTCAAAACCGGGCGCAGACTGGCATTCGCCCGCTGGCTCACTCAGCCTGATCATCCATTGACTTCACGGGTGATCGTCAACCGTATCTGGAATAAACATTTTGGAAACGGAATTGTAAAGAGCCTCGATAATTTTGGTGCCTTGGGCACTCCACCCAGTCATCCGGAACTACTCGACTGGTTGGCTGTGAACTTTGTAAAAAATGGATGGAGTTTCAAACAGTTACATCGTTTGATTATGACGTCGCGTGCGTATCGCCAATCTTCGTCTATCACTTCACTCCATCAAAAACGAGATCCGGAAAACAGGCTGATTTCCCGCATGCCCTTACGTAGGCTGGAAGCAGAAGAACTGCGAGATTCGCTCATTTTTACCGCGGGACAACTTGATGAGACACCATTTGGTCCACCGGTTGATGTGGAAGTTCGTTCGGATGGTCTGGTGACTTCAAAGCGAACCGAACAGGGGTGGCGGAGAAGCGTTTATGTCAGACACCGACGAAAAGAAATGCCGACGTTTTTGGAAGTGTTTGATCTTCCACAAATGAATCCGAATTGCACGGTTCGTAAAAACTCAACCGTTGTTTCACAGCCTTTACTTCTCGTGAATAATAAAATGGTGTATGACATTGCCGCCTTGTTTGCCAAACGGGTTCAGGCGCAGGCAGGTGATGATCCGAAGAAACAGATCGATGCTGTGTATCAACTTGCATTTCAGCGCGATCCATTGCCTGAGGAGAGAAAGATTGCTCTGGCATCGTTACGTCTCTTAGGCCAAAGCAAAGAAGCAACAATGCCTCTGGTTGCCAGGAAGCCAGAAGAGGCTAAGAAGCAGAATAAAACCGCCCATAATGGCCTCTCTAATTTTTGTCACGTGTTACTGAACTCAGCCGAGTTTCTTTATATTGATTGAAAAACCATGCCTCCCTCCTCAAACCAAAATTCGATCATGGCTGCCATCTCGCGTCGAAGTTTTTTCGACCGCATGACAGATGGGCTGTATGGTGTTGCGTTGACCTCATTGATTGGTCAGCAAAACCTGATGGCTGAGAATCAGAAGCAGCATAACATACATCGAATCCCTGAATACCTGACCCCCAAACGACCTCATTTCGCACCTCGTGCAAAATCGGTCATTCATCTTTGCATGCAAGGCGGCCCCAGTCAGGTTGATTTATTTGATCCTAAGCCGGCGCTGAAAAAGTTTCATGGAAAAACGGCTCCTCGAGAATTGACCGGAAATGCGGTTTTCGAAAAAGATCGCACTGGAAAATTAATGCAAAGTCCTTTCAAGTTTCAGCAGCATGGCAAAACGGGCGCGTGGGTTTCTGAAGCGTTGCCTCACATTGCGGAAGAGGTCGATCAGCTGACGATAATTCGTTCCATGTATAACGTACATCCCAACCACGAACCGGCCATCTACAAACTGCAATCGGGGCAAACTTTTCCCGGGCACCCCGTCCTGGGCTCTTGGATTACTTATGGCCTGGGTAATGAAAATCAAAATCTACCCGCGTACGTAGTCCTGGCTGACCCCAGTAATCGCCTGCCAGTTAATAATGTGGATAACTGGATGTCGGCGTATCTTTCGCCCCTTTACCAGGGAACACGGATGAAGGCCACCGGTTCACCTTTACTGAACCTGGCACCTGATTATTCTGAGTCCGAACAGGTTGCCCGGACCAAACAGCGGTTACTCAAGCAGTTAGACCGCATGCATCAGAGTCAACGTCCTGGTCAACAGGAATTAGAAGCCAGGATTCGCAATTATGAGATGGCTGCGAACATGCAGCTGGAGGCAACACAAACGCTGGATATCTCACAAGAGACTGAGCAGACACTTTCCATGTACGGAATTAATGAGAAAGAGACTGACAATTTTGGCAGACGTTGTTTACTGGCCCGAAGGCTGGTTGAGAATGGGGTTCGGTTTGTTCAACTTTATACGCGCGGCCAAGTCTGGGATAACCATCAGAATATTCAAAAATCTCTGAGTAGTGCCTGTCGTCAAACAGACCTTCCCATTGCCGGTTTGTTGAAAGACCTCAGACAAAGGGGATTGTTAGATTCTACTCTGGTACTGTGGGGAGGAGAGTTCGGACGCTTGCCGACCGCGCAGATTGCCTCTGAATCGAAAATGCAGGTGGCGGGACGCGATCATGGTCCTTATGGTTTCTCAGCTTGGATGGCAGGCGGAGGAGTGAAACAGGGACTGGTTTATGGCAACACCGACGAAGTGGGATATGCTTCCGTAGAAAATCGAGTCAGTATCCAGGATTGGCACGCCACCATTTTGCATCTCTTAGGTATGAACCACGAAAAGCTGGTTTACGAACGTAACGGTCTGGGTGAACGGCTCACTCATCAGTTTCCGACACGTGTCGTACACGACATCATCGCGTAGCTTGGGCGATAAAGAAAGTTGAGTGGTGAAGTGCTTAATAAAGAAGTTCGCCATTGACTGACAAACTCTTTTTCTGATTTCATAATGAACTAAAAGCAGAAAGCAACAACTATTTGTAATCGGTGGGGTTACCAAACAGCCCGCCACCGCTTCCACTGGCTGGATCACCTGCATTGCCGCCCAGTAGTGGGCCTTTCCGTTTTCGTTCGTAGGCGGGTTGTGCTTCTGCTTGCTCTTCCGCAGGGGCTTCCGGTTTATCAATGAGGGCTTTCAAAGATAAGCTAATGCGCTTGCGGTTTAGATCTACTTCAAGTACCTTTGCCGATGTTTCCTGTCCCACGGTCAGGACTTCTGTCACTCTTTTGACACGACGGTGATCCAGCTCGCTGATATGAACGAGTCCTTCCAGGCCCGGTTCAAGCTCGATGAAGGCGCCAAAGTCAGTGGTGCGCGTGACCTTTCCTGTGACGGTAGAGCCTTTGGCATAACTTTCCTCTGCCGCTAACCAGGGATCCTGTTGCAATTGTTTCATTCCCAGACTGATACGATTCTTCTCGCGATCGATCTTGAGGATCTTTACATTGATCTGTTGCTGTTCACTAAGTGCATCTTTAGGGTGTTTAATACGATTCCAACTGATCTCACCGATATGCAGAAATCCATCAATGCCTCCGATGTCGACGAACGCACCATAGTTCTTGATATTCTTGACGGTTCCCGTAACTTCCTGACCAACGGCGAGTTTCTCCCAGAGTTCCTTTTGAATTTCTTCCCGTTCTGCTTCCAGGTACTTTCTGCGGCTTACGACCAAATTTCGTTTCTTAGGATTGACCTCCGTAATTTGAACGGTCAGTTTTTGCCCTACGAACGGTTCCAGGTCTGCCACAAAATAGAGGTCAGCCTGACTTGCTGGGAGGAAGCCTCTCAAGCTTCCGACATTGACTTCAAGACCGCCTTTATTTGATTTATTCACAACACATTCCACAACTTGTCCTGCAGAAACAGCATCCCAGTTTCCGGAAGGCTTATGACGTCCGCGTGGTAGGGAAAGTACAATGAGCCCTTCTGTTTCTTTGATACTGGTGATTTTGACTTCGACCTCTTGGCCAACTTCAGGAGCCTTGTCACCAAATTGTCTTAGTGGAACAATACCCGGAGTTCCCAGAGCACGAGTTCCTAAATCAATGAAGACATCATCATTGTTGATCGATTCAACTTTTCCTTTGAGCCGATCCCCTTCTGCGAGAGAATCACTTGCTTCACCAGCGGGCGTTGCCGGTTGAGGTTCTGCCGTGGCGGTTTCCTCAGTCGCTTCTGCGGCAATTTCTTCGTCAGTCAGAGTCTTTGGGAGTTCCTGTGCTCCCTGGTCAGATAAGGCCGCGGCCAGTTCTGCTTCCAGATCCTGGCCGATATCATCGACTTCGGGGGGAATATCAACGGGCTCTGCTGCTTCTGCAATCTGTAACAGAGCCGCTTCTTGAAGTTCTTGTTCACTGAGCTCTTCTGCGTCACCCTTTTCGCCATCTTTTGTTTGCTGCTGAGGTGGACCACCAGAACCAAGTGAAGGAACGGCTTTAAACTGTTCCGGGTCGACTTTAGGTTTTAATTGAACTTTACGTTCTTCTTTGGCGACTGGTTCTTTCTCTGATGTTTCAGCCTCAGTCGCTTGTTCCGGGTCGTTGTTTTCTTCTGCTGTTTGTGCAGGCTCAAGAGTCGTTTCAGGCTGCGGTTCTGTCACCGGCGTGGAGGCAGCAGCTTCGGTCGCATTCGCTTCTTCAACGATTTGATCCTTATCGCTCGGACCCTGATCTGCCGACGGATTCGTATCTGGTGTTTCTTCGCTGGCCTTGATTTCTTCAGTTGATGGTTGTTCTGAACTCATGGGAGACAAACTTTCTCGCCTTATTTACATACTTTAAAAACAGAAACGACTTGAGGTGAATGAAGTAACTCAACACGAACAGGATCTCACTTGAGCAAAAAACTT
This sequence comes from Gimesia aquarii, assembly GCF_007748175.1. Lineage (NCBI taxonomy): Bacteria > Pseudomonadati > Planctomycetota > Planctomycetia > Planctomycetales > Planctomycetaceae > Gimesia > Gimesia aquarii. The sequence goes on along the minus strand of NZ_CP037422.1, from coordinate 1,938,799 downwards.
CTGATTTCCTGTCGAAAGTGGCCCAAACTATATAAAAGAGTATCACCGGCGCTACACTCCTGCAATTCGTAGAGCCTAGTTTTCCGATTTTTTAACTTTTGCTTTAACACAACGTAAACCTAATGCTGGGCTATGAGTTGTTGGACTTACTTTTCTACGAAATGCAGATCTGAGATAGTCATATCGGTCAGTCCACGCTCCGCCTCGGATCACACGCGGCGATTCTGGGGTTCCAGTCCCCCAAACTTGACCGTCTTTGGGTGCATTTTTATAGTTATCGTGCCAGGGATCTGCCACGAATTCCCAAAGGTAACCGTGCATATCATACAGTCCCCACGGGTTCGGTTTCAGAGCCCCCACCGGGGGATCATTGCCCGCTGCATTGCCTGTATGCCAGGCATATTCATCAAGAATGCGAGCGAGTTTACCCTTATCGCCTGTTTTTTGTGCTTGATCGCCAAAACTGTATTCCGTCGTCGTTCCCGCGCGGCAGCAGTATTCCCATTCGGCTTCGGTAGGCAGGCGAATTTCCTCATCGGGTCTAATTAATGATTCTTTTCGCAATAGCTGGGTTAATTTCTGGCAAAATTGATTGGCCGTACGCCAATCGAACTCTTCAGCAGAGTTGCGAGGTCCTTTCCAGCGGCTGGGATTATTGCCCATGACCGATTCATAAAGGTTTTGTGGCACTTCATACTTACCAATCCAAAAATCAGTAGTGAAAGTGACTGTGTGGACAGGTGTTTCGTTTGGCAGTCCCTTTGTAGAGCCCATTTGAAATGATTGGGGGAAGATTCCTTTGCCCGGAGTAATCGGCACCAGCTCTTTGACAAATTGTTTGAGTAAGGCAGATCGCTGTTCGTCAGCCGAAAGATCTCCTGTTCCGAATGAGAGAAGCAGTAGAACTCCAGACAGTAAAACAAAATGTCGCTTAAGACCAAGGGCAAAAAAATTGAGATGATTCATGTGCTTCACTATATGTTACCAATTTGTTAGGGTACAACTTTGAAACTGTATTTTATCAATGCGGAATGGAATTCGAAAGCAGATTCGCTGTTGATTCTTTCTTTTACCACTCGCTCTACTATGCAGTACAGATCTTATAAAAATAACGGATTCTTCAATGATTATTAAGTATATCTTGAGCTTTCCGCTGTCGTTTCGTTAATCAGGTCAGCACATGACAGAGACTTCCCCTTCGTTCCCTCGCAGTATTGATTTACTTTCTCATCAGGAATGTCAATTAGTCGTCGTTGATGTGCAGGAAAAGCTGGTGCCTGTCATTCCTATAGCGAAAGAACTTGTGTTTCGGATCAAACAATTAGCGCAAGCTGCAAATCTCTTTCAAATTCCCATCAGTAGTACCGAACAATATCCCAAAGGTTTGGGACCCACTGTTTCGGAATTGGCAGATCTACTGCCGGAACCGAAAGAAAAGGTTCGTTTCAGCGGCGCAGAATGCTTAGGTTGGGGGTCGATTACCAACACGATTGACAGTCGTGTGAAAATTGTACTGACCGGGATCGAAGCGCATATCTGTGTGCAACAGACTACTCTGGATTTGTTAGCAGCAGGCTATCGCGTTATCATTCCCATTGATGCCGTTGCCAGTCGTAACAAGCTCGATTGGAAAGTGGCGATCAAACGTATGGAAAATTCGGGTGCACAGATCACTACCACGGAATCGATTTTATTTGAGTGGTGTGAAGTTGCTGGGACGGATGAATTTAAACAGATCAGTCGTTTGGTGACTGAGAAACAGTAAGCGACTTCTACTATTGTTGTAATTAGAATAGTCAATTAATTTAAAGTTTCTACCAACCATAAAGAGTACATATAATGACAATCGAACATCATTTTCACAGTCCTATTCAACCTCCTCGCCGCACACTGATGGGGCCTGGTCCGAGTGATATTGCTGCCAGTGTACTGACCGCGATGGCGGCACCTACCGTGGGCCATCTAGATCCCTACTTTCTGAAAGTCATGGATGAGCTCCAGGAAATGTTAAGGACGCTCTTTCATACTACAAATGAACTGACGCTGGCGGTGAGTGGTACCGGGAGCGCAGGAATGGAGGCCTGTGTGGTGAACCTGATCGAGCCAGGTGACAAAATGGTTGTCTGCACGAATGGTGTATTCGGCGGCCGGATGGCTGATGTGGCCAGTCGGGTCGGAGCTGAAGTAGTTGAGATTACCCGTGAGTTCGGTGAGGTGTTTTCAGTAGAAGAGATTGCCGAAGTCGTAAAAAAAGAAAAACCCAAAGTTTTGGGAATTGTACATGCCGAAACATCGACTGGTGCCGCACAATCGCTCAAAGAACTGGCTGATGTCGTACATGATGCAGGCGCATTGCTGCTGGTCGATTGTGTGACCTCACTGGGCGGAATGCCTGTCAAAATCGATGAATGGAATATCGATGCCGCTTATAGTGGCACGCAAAAGTGCCTCAGTTGTCCTCCTGGTTTGGCTCCCGTCACATTTAGTTCACGCGCTGTTGCTGCCATGGATGCCCGTAAGACGAAGGTCTCCAGTTGGTATTTAGATATGTCGATGGTTCGTTCCTACTGGGGAGGTTCACGTGCGTATCACCATACTGCTCCCATCAATATGAACTACGGTTTGCATCAAGCGCTGCGATTGGTTCTCGAAGAAGGTATGGAAAACCGATATTCCCGGCATTATGCAAACCACTGTGCGTTGAAAGCAGGCTTGCAAGCGATGGGAATTCAGTTTGCCGTCGCGGAAGACCATCAATTACCGATGCTCAATGCGGTCAAAATTCCTGAGGGAATCGATGACGCTGCTATTCGCAGCCAGCTTTTAAATTGGTTTGGAATCGAAATTGGGGGAGGGTTAGGATCAATGAAGGGTAAAACCTGGCGGATTGGTTTAATGGGAGAAACGAGCAGGGGGTCTAACGTGCTCATGTTTCTGGCCGCACTGGATCAATGTCTGCTACATGCTGGCTACCAACTTAGTCCTGGTGCTGGTGTAGCCGCTGCAAATGATTTTTACCGTACAACAATTACAGACTAACCAGAGGATGTTGCCAACTTTGGATTTTTGATCGAAATAACGTGTTATTTTTAATGTGTTTAGGTAAGAATTCCGATTCATAAGATACGATTTTTATATGACTTGTCGTACCTTTACTGTCTGGTTATATTGGGTGTTGAGCTCAGACAGAAGTCAGATGAGTTAAAATGAGAGAATTCGAACATTCTCATGAATTTTTGTGTCGAATAAGTGGCATTCACGAAAATGATTGCCTATTATTTCCGACCACCTGCGAGGGGCCGTAGCTCAATTGGTTAGAGTACCGGACTGTCGATCCGGGGGTTGCGGGTTCAAGTCCCGTCGGCCTCGCTTGATGAAACGCTCGTTGTCAACAATGACAGCGAGCGTTTTTTTACTTACCTGGCTGTGCTAGTGATCCCAAAGTCTCCTGCCTCCAATTGAATATCGTGCCGCGCCTTTTAAAGCAAGTCTTATCAGGACAAAGAATGCGACGTTTTTATCTTTGTTAATCGCACTCTAATTTGACACAATATGGCAGCTCCATAATGTATCTCTACGACTTTTTCATTCTTAACTGAGATTGAACGCCGATGCCATATGAATTACTCATTCCGATTATACTCTTTTTTGGTATCATTGGATTTTTCTTTATTTTGATCGTCACAGTCTGCTTGTGGGAAAAGCGTCCCATCCAGCCATACTATATACCAATTGACGGAGAAGAATATACGCCCTCTGATCTGGCTGCAGAAGCTAATAATGATGCATTTAAAGCTGGCTACATTAACGGTGGATTGTTTCACTGTGGAAAAGCGAAAATGTATCGGATTCGCTGTGACTTCTGGATTTCCCCAGATTATTTAACGTTTGTCGTTGTCAGTAGTGGAACTGTCGCCAAAATTCCAGCAAACGGAATATCATTCTATTCATGGGCAGAAGAGGGGAAAATCTTGTGTACCACCAACGAAATCGGTGAGCAGGACATTTCTGGCGTTGAAGAACAAATTACCTGGCCTAATTTAAAATTTCGAGAGCTAGCACAAAAGCATAACAAACGGTTAGAGGAGACTCTAGTAAATCCTTTCTCCGCTGATTCGCCTTTGACTAATTTTTTTGAAATCAGAAGAATCAAAGTCAATGCATATGTATCACGAAAGTTTGGCTACTTCATCGATGATGAGGAAATGGTATGGCGATTTTCGTTTAAAGGTGCCCTTGCGTTTTACTTCATCACAGTTTGGGTACGTCCTCTTCGTCGTTTCTTACGATCGTTGGGGCTCGTCCGGAATTAAAGATTAAAAAGTGAAACATCAATTCTTAGGATTGCCGAACATCCTTAAGGAAACTCAACTGGATCAATTCAATAAAGATGTACTGATAGTAGTATTATCCTACAACCTACATTAAATCGTCTAAATAGAAATAGTCGATGGCAATAGAGGCGAGTATGATCGAAGGATTGCTTGGCTCTTTGGTTACAATTCGTTCGCCAGCCAAAACTTTATTCGGACGCAGTAGATTTGAGAACATCTTAATCACTAATCATGCAGCAGAGGTGTCATAATGGGTTTAACAGGCTTGATCACATTCTTGATAATTGGTGCCATCGCAGGTTGGTTAGCGGGAATCATCATGAAAGGCGGAGGCTTTGGACTGCTCGGTAACATGGTGATTGGTGTTCTCGGTGCCGTTGTGGGAGGGTTGCTCTTTGGATTACTCGGGATTGCAACGGTGGGATTTCTCGGTTCGATTGTCACCGCAACCGTTGGATCAATCTTGCTGTTGTTCATAATTGGGAATATGAAAAAACGCTGATTACCGAGAGTCATGGCTTGAAGTGTAATAGTTGATACATTTTATTGACGAGTTCCAATTGCCTGGACGACAGCCCCGATTCCGAAATGATTAGTACCCTCTATGACCTCACGCTCTAGTTCAACCAAGTGTCGGAACTTCAGCCCTACGAGCTCTTTTTCCAAGATTGCTTTGGACATCATCATTTCTTCTGTGGGCGGGCCGCCTGTTTTATGTTTGAGTTGATCGGGAGTGTAAGCTTCGAGCAGTAAAACTCCGTTACTTTTCAAGCCTTTCACTACTTTTTGATGTAGTTTCTTTCTGATGGGATCAGGAATATGACAGAAAATGGAGACGATTCCATCCCATTGATTCTCACCAGGGTCATAGTTTTCCAGGTCGGCGTGAATGAACTCAATGCAGACGTTGTTTTCATCTGCGAGTATCTTGGCCTTTTTCAAACCAACAATAGAAGCGTCAACCGCAGTCACATGGTAACCCTGTTGAGCAAGAAATACCGCATTCCGCCCTTCTCCCTCTGCCAGACAGAGGACTTTCCCCATTGGAATGATGCCGAATTGCACTTTCAGAAAGTCGTTAGGCTCTGTTCCATAGACGTAGTGTTTTGTATCAAATTTTTCATCCCACATGGGGAGCTCCAATTTAAGTAGAGGCGACGCATAGAGAACTCGTTGTTGTATGGTTCGAGACGAAATCGCATCTGAGATCTCGTTGGATTCATCTACAACAAGGCTCAAAAAATCCTAACGATCCGAACCAGTTTGTCAACAAAGTGCTCTAAACGGTCGTTGTGCCTATGAATGGTTGGTTGATCTTCACGTTGAGGAGAATCTCCAGAGATAGATTGTTACCCGGACTTAAAAAATAAATCCATTCAAGAACTGAAGCGAATTTATACCAGAGCATGATGACAAGCTCAGAGGAGAAAGTGAATATGACTGATTTCAGCGACACTCTATTTCCAGGCCATCTAAATGAGTCGTCAAGTGATCGAATAGTCTATGTTCGGCCGGCCAGCGCCATGGAAAATAAGAGTATGGTGGATATGGAATTATGGCAAATATTTGCTGCTCATCTTTAGGATCAGGATATGTTTACATTACAATATTACAGTGGCGCTTTTTGCATTTTAAAATGCGATAACCATGCATTTCACATGGCTTGAATTCAGTGGTAAACCCGTCACTCTGAATATTTTCGACCAGCTCGGAAACCGCAGAAGTCGAGATGAGTGAAACGTGAACTTGCCCCACAATGTATTCCTACATCCTAAGTATGTGAAGAGACTTCTCGTGATTTTACGAAAGTCTTCAGCGGTTGTCAAAAATTTATATCAATATCGATATTTGGTCTGGAGAAACCGATTCATGTTTTCCGAGACGATGATCATTGTAGAAGCGTCCGAGTAACGGACAATACAAAAAGCGGAGGCCAGTCAAAGTTGTGTTCTTTCCTGCTGAGGCAAGTGCCGCAGTGCAGGCCATTTCGCAAAAGCAAGGAAAAATAGTAGCACAATGTTCAAGACCGGGATCAAGACTGCAAGACTGATCCAACCGGGGAAGCCGGCTTTGGAACAGATCATCCAAAATGGAATCACGGTGAAAAATATAGAAATAAACCCGATTATGATCAATTCAAACAAGCCAGGCATTGATAGCTCTCCTCTATGTGATGTTAACTCATGAACGACTTACTGTTTTTCGCAGATCAATGGAATTTCTTGGGCAATATTCTTTAAAATTCTTAATGATCGCTAGTGCTCAAATTATTGAGCTCCCGCTGAAATGCCAACAATTTTTTTGCAAAACGGGCAACAAAATACTCTGTTAACTGAAAACCAACCTCGATTGACTTCGACTAATTTGTCTAGTTCTTTTTCACAATGGGGGCAAATAGGCTTAATGTCTTCTTTTTCAATTTTTACCATAATGACATTCCATGTTTTAAAAATATTTTTTGTGAACTTAAAATGTTATTGATATGATAACATCTCAGCTATTCTTCAAAAGTGGAAATAGAAATGTGCGTCATCAAACGGGCGTCAAATACTTCGTTAGAACTACAATCAGTTTGAATTATTGAAAGGGAGAGTGATATGATTCTACTGGCGACACGGTCCGCACCTTCCACTCTCTTTATAATCTTATTGATAACTGCGGTTGTTCTACCTCTGTCTACCATTGGTGCTCAAAATAAGACAAAAACAGAGGAAATATCCAAAACTTCAGCCCAGAAAAAAAGAAATGTCGGGAGGTCCTCTGCTGCAAGCATGGCAGTAGCCGCTGAGACTACTCAAAATGCCACATTATCTAAGAAAGAAGCTAGTCATACTTTTTTAGACGCCCCGGCTTCAGATGTACTTAAAGAACTTATTCGCGAAGTCCAGAAAAATGAGCAGTTGTATTCTGATCTGAAACTCACCATGACCAGCGTCTATGAAAAGCTACCTAAGCATGTCGACGTCAATAAACAAAATCAAAGTGAGTCAGAAATATCTATCGACTTGCAGGGGCAGAAGTTTTGTAAACATGCAAAAGTAAAGAGCCATTTTTGGGGAGCTGCCTTTTTTGGTATATCTCCAAAACCGACAGAATCTTCTAGTAGCGGAACAACGGAAACGATTAATGTGTTTGATGGAAAAACACGTCGTAGCTTTTGGAAGAGTGATACTTCCCCCACCACGATAGGCGAGCCACGACGTGTAAGAAGCAGGGGCCTGATATCAGATGAACCGCCGAGCCTGACAAATTTAGCGCGTCCGCATATGTTCCTGCTTGATAGTGGGTGTCCGAAAGTCCCCCTTTCAATCTATCTTAAAGGAATCAAGGCCATATCGGCATATCCAAATCCATCTTACTTCAGCCGTGATTGGGTTATTTCTGTGCACATTCTCGGTGATGCAGAATTTAAAGGATTACAATGTATTAAGATCTTAATCGACACGACTTTAGCAAACGGTATCCGACATAATGGGTGGGAACTTTGGCTTGCCAAGGACCGAAATCTGATTCCCGTGCGTAATTTCAGCTACACGTACCGTTGGTCGAAAGAGATGCCAATTGCGGAGTCGACTGTTGATGAATGGAAGGAGATTCGTCCTGGTGTTTGGTTTCCAATAAAAGCGCACACTGACCGCTATCATTCACGAACAGTAAAACGTGAGGGAAAACAGAAACTTTCATGGCGGATGCAGTACCACGTCAAAAGTGTCTTGCTTGATCCACCTCGAATAACACAGGATGTATTTACTAAACTGGAGTTCCCTGAGGGAACCCCCATTACTGTTCGTAATCATGGAAAAGTAAGTACTATCAAAAATGAGGATAAAAATTCAAAATAACCTTTTGCTGATCTCCTCAGAGAATTAAACCCTTTTACTTTTCGAATGAGTATTGCGAAAATGGAACCCCTGCCAGCGCAACCGAGCTTGATTCTTCAAGTCGGTTTTATTGTATTGTCTATCCTACTCGTTGCGATGTTTGCCATAGCGCTTCGATCACGGTGGGTATTCGGAATCGGTATAGTCTGGTTAGTGTTCACAGGTATTATTGGTTCGTCTGGTCTACTGAGCGTTTTTGATTCAACTCCGCCGCGAATTCTCTTGCTGCTTTTTCCGACCTTCGCGGTGACGATTGTATTGGGACTTTCGAAATGGGGAAAACACTTATCGCTCCTGCCGTTATCTTTACTGGTTGGATATCAGGCGTTTCGTATTCCCGTTGAGATTCTGATTCATCTTGCTGCAGAAGAAGGAGTGGCTCCCCCTCAAATGTCTTGGGATGGAATCAATCTGGACGTTTTATCGGGAGCATCCGCACTGCTCTTGTTTCCCTTTGTGAAGCGGATTCCTAAATGGGGTATTCTTCTCTGGAATACTCTCGCACTTTGTCTGCTTATTTGGATCGTTGGCGTCGCGGTATTGAGTTTTCCCAGTGCATTCCAGCGTCTTAAACCAGATAATATCTGGGTGACATATTTTCCTTTCGTCTGGTTGCCGACAATTGCGGTTCCCGCGGCTCTCATTGGACACATAGCCGTTTATCGGAAACTATTGAGCAGGAAAGATCAACAGACTGAGAATAAGCATTGATACAAACATTGTTTAATTTTTAAAACAGTTCTAGTCCCCTCTCTGTATTATTGCGCTACGTTTTCCTCAGAGTTGCGCTGGAATGCAAGGTAGATCATGCCGCGTTTTTCAAAGCGGTTGATTAGTTGAAGTCGCTGATCTTTCGCTGCCTGTTCCACGTCATTTGGTGAGAGTCGGAGTTTGGAATAGGAACTCACCGACATTTCCCAGCCGTCTGAGGCCTTTGTATGCAGGATGTCATGCACGCAAACGAAATCTGGTTGATATTCAAGAAAACAGGTATGAATGCGTTTCTCATCTGATCGCACGGGAATGAATCTTGCATCCCCCTTGAGTTCGTTGGTTGTATAGTCGCGAAATGACAAACAGAGGATGCCGTTGGGAGCCAGAGCTTTTGCCACGTTTTTAATCAGTTGGATAATTTGATCCTGCGAATCCAAATGTGTCAGTGTATCACCCATACAAACGATTGTTTCTATCGGCTCATGTATATAATTGGTAAATGTAAGTAGATCATCATGGACAGTTTGAATTTGTAAACCTTCCGCTTTAGTTTCAAGCTCGTCGAGCAGGTGCTGGCAGGTATCGAGGGCAACAACTCGCAACCCTCGCTCAGCAAGTGGAATCGTCTGGACTCCATGCCCACAACCAAGGTCAATAGCACAACCTGACGAGTTTGTGGTAATTCCGATATGGTCAAAGTAGTCAGACATACTGGCTGACGCAGTATGAAAGTCGCCCACCATCCACGAATAGATTGGTCCCAGGTGATTTGCGTAGTGATCTGAAACTGTCGATGTCATGTAGCCTGACCAGAGAATTAAGTGATGAATAGATTCCAAGTATGATGCCGCAGTGGCAGCAGACATTGTTATCGTATTCATCCGAAGTAATCTGTCAACGCAGGCTGTTCTATCAGCGTTTGTTAATGCATTGTTTATAATCATTCATTCGGAATAGAAGACGCCGGAAAAATGTATGCTCAAATATGCCTTACGCTATGAAAGAAATTTCCAATCGTGTTACAATTTTGATAAGTAGAACGAAATTTTTCAGAAGGAGTTTCTATTGCCGTTAATCTGGAACTACGATCAAGAACATATTGAATGGGAAGTGCTGGCTCATTTATACAAAATTGCTCCTCTTGGAGAGAAGAAAGCGGCTGATCTTCAGAAGTCTTTTAGCAATAGTATGTATAAGTGTTTTGTTTTTGATGGCACACAACTGATTGGTGTTGGTCGGGCGCTCGCGGATGGGGTTGACTGTTCCTATATTTGTGACGTTGCCATTCATCCCGACTATCAGGGCAAAGGAATTGGCAAAAAGATCATTCAAAAATTAATCAATCTCTCTGAAGGACACAGAAAAATCATTCTGTATGCAAATCCGGGCAAAGAAGGTTTCTATAAAAAACTGGGTTTCAAGCGGATGAGTACGGCAATGGCGATTTTTCAAAACCAGACTCATGCGTTAGAGGTTGGTCTGGTCAATGAATCATAATCAATTACAACTACACATCTTATTGAGCAGTATTTTAAGATTATTGTCAAACAATCAACTCAACATTGAATCAGATCGTGTCAATTTTTAAAAGGAAAAGTCATGCAACTCGGCGCATTTTCAATCAGTCTGACAGTCAAAGACATTGAAGCTTCTCGAGCGTTTTATGAAAAATTCGGCTTTGAGATCTTCGGTGGAGATGCCTCGCAGAACTGGCTGATCCTCAAGAATGGTGATCATATTATCGGTCTTTTTCAAGGTATGTTTGAAAAGAACACATTAACGTTCAATCCGGGTTGGGACAGTAATGCGACACAACTCGATTCGTTTACGGATATCAGAGATCTTCAACGTGAGTTGAAATCACAGGGTGTGCAGTTAGTCAGCGAAGCGGACGAAGCCACGACGGGACCAGCCAGCTTTGTGGCAATTGACCCCGACGGAAACCCGATTCTCGTTGATCAGCACGTTTAACAAAAGGGCATGCTACTAAGTTAGAATAGATTTCTGAAAGTGAGTCCCATAGAGAAATACAGATATGACGAATCGTGATCTAACTCTCTGTTTTATTGAACGATTTTGTGCAGGTGACGTGGAAGGTCTGGTTTCGATTCTGGCGGAAAATTTGCAATTTCGAGGGCCATTCCACCAATTCGAGTCCCGAGAGGGCTATCTTACGTGTTTGCGACATGATCCACCTGTTCCAAGTCAGTTTCAGGTCGTGAGCATCACTGAAAGTGAAGATCAGGTGGCAGTCTTCTTTGAGTATCAGAAATCAAATGAATCTGTATTGATCGCTCAACTTTTCAAGTGTTTCGATAACCAGATTACTGAAATTTTGTTGGTCTTTGATGGGCGAGGATTTGTGCCAGACTAGTTCTGGCACTGATTCAAGCTTATGATTGAGTACTCTTTGTGAGCTTACGCTTAATTGTTCGGCACGATAAAACTCATATGCATTTCGGCATGGCGAAGGTTGAAGTCTTCCCATTCTTTGTTAGTCAGTTTACCAAAACCGGGATGTGGTACGCGATTCGATTCTTGTTTCTGTCGTGCGACTGCTTCCCGCAATGCAGTGAGCCCATCTTCGGTAGATGTTTCATCAGGAATGAACTTTGCAGTACTCTTGAATCCGGCCGGGATCGACTTTGTCAAAAATTTGCGTTTCATGAATAATGACATTAGAAATCGTACTGGAGCGGGCAACTTAAAATCACTTCCATCGATAGATGAGTCCAAGGCCATCGCGATGTGTTTGAGGTTCTGCCCTAAAGACCAATTGCCTAAGGTGCGAATATCACTGGTTGCCAACTGCTCAGCTTCTGCCAGTAATTCATCGAGTGTTTCGTAGCGCACGGTACGACGGCCTTGAACTTTTTTAGTAACAACCGACATTTGATTTCTCCTTGGTTCTAACAAAACTCTATGGGCTTACTATGATTGTCGTTACTTCTTTTTCTCTGGAGACAGCTCATCAAGCAAGTCCCCTAGTGCATCCAGTGATCCTTCCCAGAACTCACGTTGGTGAGTGATCCAGTCTTGAGCCTCTTGTAGTGGTTTAATCAGTAACCGAAACCGGTGTACCCGGCCATCAACCCGGCGTGAGATCAGGCCAGCAGATTCCAGAACTCGTAGATGTTTCGAGACTGACGGCTGAGCAATTTCAAATGGCTGTCCAAGATCACTGGCTGTGGATTCCCCCCGTTTCGAGAGCATGGAAAGCATCTGTCGGCGCGTACTGTCTCCCAGAGCATGAAACGTGCGGTCGAGTTGGTTTTGATATTTAATCGCCATAGGATTTTTTCGGATCGAACTTTGTATTGTGTTGACAATAGATAGCCATATGGCTATATTAAATTGATACTACTATTTTTGTCAAGTTCAAAGAGGTTTTTGAAGCCATGGTTTCCGAATCAACAAATGAAGTCCTGGTCTTACGACGCACATTTGCGGCGTCACCAAAAGATGTCTTTCAAGTCTGGACGACACCCGAATATATGCAACGCTGGTTTCGACCGAGTAAGGATTTTGTTCATCCATTTATTGAGGTTGATTTGCGTGTTGGTGGGCAATATCGCGTTGGGTTTGAATCACCGGAGGGAACAGTCGATGTTGTCAAAGGTGAGTTTCTTGAAGTGAATGATCCACAAAAACTAGTCTATTCATGGTCGTGGGAACAGCCTAACGAGTTTGCTGAAATTGAAACGCAAGTCACAGTTGATTTTCTTGAAAAAGATGGTGGCACTGAATTGGTTCTGACACACGAACGATTCTCAAAACCTGGTATGCAGGAACGGCACATGGCAGGTTGGACAGGAGCGCTGGAGCTCTTGAGCGAATCTATGATAAAGGATTGAAAGACTTTGTTTGCTTGCACATGAATGGGAAAGACATGTTCGAATTCAAAAAAATCATACTCGGAACGGTTTGCTATGTGGCTGTCACATTTCCGCTTGCTTTTTTGTGGCACCTTGTGTTCTTCAAGGGTACTTATGAGCAACTGGGATATTTCAGTCGTGAAGAACCGATTATTGCCTTCGGCTTTGCATCGATTCTGATGCAGGGTTTTATTTTGGCTTTGATTTACCCGTTCCTTTGCCATGGCAAGTCATTCATTGGGGGAGCGATCACAATTGCTTTGGTCATGGGTATTTATCATTGGACGATGCATGTGCTCTCGGAAGCAGCAAAACACTCAATTGAACCCTTATCACTTTGGTTTAGTTTAGAAACGACCTATCTCGGAATTCAGTTTGGTTTGGCAGGTTTGCTATTGGCTTTTGTGTATCGCAAGTCAAACTCACAAGTGGTATAAAATTATTTAATTACAGTTCTCGGTAGAAATACCTCGCATTACAGAATTGCAACATCAATATTTATTATCAAAAAAGGAGGCACTCACATGTCGATTAACCCGGTAAATTGGTTCGAAATCCCTGTTAACGATCTTTCAAAAGCGAAATTGTTTTACGAGTCAATCCTGGGAGTGGAACTAGTCGAAAATGAAATGGGACCCAATAAAATGGCGTGGTTTCCCATGGAACAAAATGGTGCAGGTGCAACAGGCACATTGATTCATGGTGATGGCCATACCCCTTCGCTAGCAGGGACGATTGTCTATTTGAGCGTGGATAATATCGAGGCAACACTCGGCAAAATCAATAATGCTGGTGGCAAGACACTCGTTCCAAAAACAGATATTGGAGAACACGGTTTTTTCGCCCACTTTGAAGACTGTGAAGGAAATCGGGTGGCACTTCACGAGTATCCCAAGTAAGTGAGAGAAATTCAGTGGGTGGTGCATGTTGGCACAGACGTGCAAGACATCACCGCCCATTGAGTCGACGCGGCAAAATAATTCACTGAATTCAGAGTTTACTGGGATGGATTAGTTCTTTTGAAGTGGTGATGCGATTGGCTTTTTAGCAACGATGCGTTTGATTTCTTCTAATAGAAGCTGATGCCCCGGCTTTCGCATGGTGTTGTGTGTGAAGCCGTCCAATTCAAAGAGTTGTGTTTGTTTGTGTCCGACTACTTTGAGTAAGCGATTCAAATAAGCGTTTTCTTCGTAGCGGGTTGGGAATTCCAGGTTCCGATCACCGGTTATGAGTAAGATTGGTGGTGCGTCTTTACGTGCGTGAAACAGAGGGGCCATGTCATCAATGATCGGTTGATTGCGTGGGATTCCCATTTCTTCACGGACTGTCATATGAGTGATACAGTGTCCGCTGTAGGGAATTAGCCCGGCAATGTCATTCGCATCAATTTTGTGTGTGGCGAGCCAACGTTTATCCAGACCAAGCATGCTGGTGAGGTAGCCCCCCGCAGAATGCCCTGCCACAAAAATCAATTTAGGATCACCACCGAAGTTTGCGATATTTTGAAATGTCCAGGCGACAGCCGCAGCAGCATCTTCCAGATAAACTGGTTTTTTTGCTTTGGGGTACAATCGATAATTGACGGCGACAATGGCGATACCCTGCTCCTTCAGTTCATCTGGAACGCTTTTCTTTCCCCCTTTTAAGCCACCCCCATGAAACCAGACTACGGTGGGGTAGTTTTTGATAGAGGTCGGATAGTACAAATCCAGCTTGCAGCGCTCACGCATATAATCTGTCTGCGGAGTTTGAATTCCACTGCGATAAGAGACCTCGGGTTTGGTTTTATAGTCAGCTTTCTGTTCCTGAGCGGGAACGGGCTGCAAATTGATCAGCAACAGTGTGATCAAAAAAAGTGTGGGTCGAATCAGTCGTCGTCCCATAGTTGTTCCTCTTGTTGTATGACTAAAGCTCTTTAGTGGTCGGTGACTAACCTAAGTCAGTGATTCTCTTGATTGGGCATCTTTTCCAAAACAAGATAGTTTCATGATTCACCTAAGCGTGCTTTTAATTCTGGGTAGGCTTCATCAGTGTCCCCCACTTGTTTTTTAAGTTGATTTAACCGTTGTTTTAGTTTTTTCACGATTGGTGCATAAGCGGGATCGGCAATCACATTCTTTGTTTCATGAGGATCTTTTTTCAAATCGTATAATTCCCAGTGTGGAGGCGTCGGTTTTTTTACAGCACCAGGCGCATCCAAAGGCAGACCATAGAAGAAAATCAATTTAAAATCGTTGGTCCTGATTCCATAGTGGGCAGGGTTATCATGGTGCGCCATATGCATCCAGTAACGGTAGTACGTTGCTTTTGGCCAATCAGCGGGAGCCTTTTCACCTTTTAAGATTGGTAAGAAAGATCTACCTTGCATGAAATCAGGTTTCTTTGCTCCTGCCATCTCTAACAACGTCGGTGCAAAATCAACATTGTTAATGATGTTTTCATTGGTAGACTTTGCTTTGATCCATTTCGGATAGCGAACGATGAATGGCATGCGCAATGATTCTTCATACATCCAGCGTTTGTCGATGTAATCGTGTTCGCCTAACATAAAGCCCTGGTCGGCAGTATAAATGATGATTGTATTCTCCAGTTCTCCCGTTTTTTCGAGATGCTCTACAAGACGTTTGATATTATCATCGACACCACGTACACAGCGCAGAAACTTTTTGAGGTAACGCTGGTAAGCTTCACGGGTGTATTCATCAGAAGAGAGGCTGTCGTCAACAAACATATGGTGCCCCATGTTTCGCCTCTCGTTGCGTCGACTGACTGATGTCCCATAGCGCGCTAAGTCAAGGGGGCCGTGTTGTCCCCGGTTCCACAGTGTTTCCGGTTCAGGAATTTTTACATCCTGATAGAGCCAGTCATATCGTTCTGCATTTTCAAAATTGTCATGTGGTGCCTTGAAATGATGCATTAAAAAGAAAGGTTTTTGTTTCTGTTTTCGATTCTTCAACCACTTCAATGAGAGATCGGTAATCACATCCGATGAATGTTTCGAGTCATATCCACCTGCACGAAATTCATTTTTTGGCCACGGCTTAGGGCCTCTCACGCGAAACACGGGATTGAAGTAACTTCCCTGCCCCGGCAGAACCGTATAATAGTCAAATGCGGCTGGCTCTTTTTTGAGATGCCATTTACCAATCATTGCAGTTTCATAACCCGCATTTTTGATGAGCCGAGCCAGATGTTGGTTCTCCTTACCAATTGCCCCATTTAAAGTGGTCACACCATTCATATGCGAATATTGCCCCGTCATTAATGTGGCGCGACTCGGTGTGCAAATTGAGTTGGTACAAAAAACGTTCTTCAGCAAAATTCCTTCTTTGGCTAGACGATCCAACGTTGGTGTTGGATTCAGAGACGCCAATCGTCCTCCATACGCGCCAATCGAATGAGCAGCGTGATCATCAGACATGATGTATAAGATATTGGGTTGTTTCTCTGCCGCTTTAACAACAGAATCGAGCGTATACAACAGAGTAAAGCAGCTTACGAATAAACAAACACAGTACTTGGTTGGCATTGTGATTCTCATAATTTTAAGTTTGAAGGAGTTTGATGACCTGTCGACAGATGATTCTTTTCAGGAATCTGTTTGCACTGTAACGGTCGAATGAATAGACTGAAATTATAACAGCTAGCATAGACGACAAAACATCCCTCTGTATTTCAAGTCAGATAAATTGTCGTAATTAGTTTCTTAAGTTCCTTACTTTTAGGTGTCATAATAATGTCAGTGGTTAAGTGTTTGTTGGTTCTGAGTTCCTGTTTTATTTCCCAGTTCTTTTGTTGTTCAATTACTGATGCGAAGGAAGCAAAACACGTGAATGTCATCCTGATCATGACGGATGATCAGGGAGGTTGGGACTACGGATTTATGGGGAACAAACATCTCAACACTCCTAACCTTGATGCTATGGCTGCAAGGGGGGCACGATTGAATCGATTTTATGTCAGTCCTGTCTGCACACCCACGCGGGCCAATCTGATGACAGGTCGTTATAACTATCGCACACGTGCCATTGATACTTACATTGGTCGTGCGATGATGGAACCTGAAGAAGTAACTATCGCCGAAGTTTTAGCTCCTGCCGGCTATCAAACCGGAATCTTTGGAAAGTGGCATTTGGGCGATTCTTACCCCATGCGACCTCAGGACCAGGGATTTCAGGAAGTTCTCGTTCACCGCGGAGGAGGCATCGGGCAACCCAGCGATCCACCTGAAGGGGCCGGTCAATACACGGACCCGGTTCTGTTTCATAATGGCGAGCAGAAACAGATGAAAGGGTATTGTACGGATATTTATTTTGACAATGCTTTGAATTTTATTGAACAAAATGAATCGCAGAACAAACCAACGTTTATGTATATCGCGACCAATGCACCACATGGCCCATTTCACGATGTGCCTGAAGATTTGCGGAAAAAATATCTAGCGATGGATCTTACTGATGCTTATGGCTTTGATATGAATTCCAGGCGAAAAAATAAAAAACAGTTTGATCGAACGTCGCGCGTTTTTTCAATGATTGAAAATATCGATCAGAATATTGGCAAACTGTTTCAGCGCCTCAAGAAGATCGGGGCTTACGAAAATACACTCGTATTGTTTTTGAATGACAATGGCCCCAATGGCCCCCGTTTTGTCGGTGCGCATCGTGGCATGAAAGGGGGCGTGAATGAAGGTGGCATTCGGTCTGTGTTAGTAGCACATTGGCCTGATCAATTGAAAGCAGGCGCTGTGAATGAACAGATCGCCGCTCATTACGACCTGTTCCCCACGATTCTTACAGCCACAGGGGTTGAAAAACCAAAAACGTTAGATTTGGATGGTGTCAATATTCTGCCACTGTTGAAAAATGAAGCCGCAAGCTGGCCTGATCGTTCTTTGTTCCTGCAATGGCATCGTGGTGATCAGCCCACGCCACATACCAATGCCGCCGTTGTCACACAAAATTTTAAGATGACATTTTCGAAGCAGAATGAACCAGGAAAATTATTTGATTTACGGAATGATCCTGCAGAGAAGCGAGATCTTAGCAGTGAGAAACCGGCACTCGCCAAAGATCTCACACGTCAATATGACACCTGGTTCGCCGATGTCAGTTCCACGCGTCCTGATAATTATGCACCACCACGGATTCATGTGGGCAATGTAAAGGAACCAACTACGGTTTTAACTCGTCAGGATTGGCGGTATGCAGGTCCCAAAGGAAAAGGTTGGACTCGCGATGCACGAGGCCATTGGTTGATTCATATCGAACAAGGTGGTTCATACGACATCAAAGTACAATTCAAAAAACAACAGGATCAGAAAGAAACGGAATTGGCAGTAAGTGTCGGTAAGGATCAGTTCCATGCCAAAGTCCCCGCAGACAGTTCTGAATATGTCTTCCACAATGTGACTTTACATCCTGGTAAACAAACCGTTGATGTTAAAGTGACCGAAGGGGAAACTGAACGTGGTCCGATGCTGGTTTATCTCACCAAAAAATCCGCCGGGAATTCAGCGCCATAAATCGGCCAGAAAACTGTTTGGGTATCGAGACCAGATGATTTCATGAGCCTACTTTCTTGAAAATTCTACGAAAGTAGGCTGATCTGGAATGGCGATAAGCTGTGATTAGAATTACCATAAATAAGGAATGTTAAATTAGCAGTGATCATAATGGATTGCCGTTAATTCCTGCCGTTTCCTCTTCACAAATATCCAGCAGAATGTATGAAGAAACGTAAAAGTGAAAGGGAAGACAATTGTAGTAACAATTTCGTTATCAATGAAAACAATCACACCAATTTGCCGATGCGTCCATCGGCCTGCCTTTTTTCCTGGAAATGATTAATGCAAAACCATTCAAATTTCAGTCGCCGTGATTTTCTTAAGTCGACCACTGCAGGAGCAGCCGCAATTTCTACAGGTATTTGGACGGGGCTTGCACCCGCTGCTTCCAAATCTGCCAATGAAAAACTGAATATTGCTTGTATCGGAACGGCAAATCGGGCGGCAGCCGACATTGATGGCGTCAAAGGGGAAAATATCGTTGCTCTAGTAGACGTTGATAAAAACTATCTTGACCGAGCTTCTTCCAGTTTTCCGAATGCCCGTGTCTACGCTGATTATCGTGAGATGCTCGAAAGTGAAGATGGAAAGATTGACGCCGTTGTGATTGGTACGACCGATCATCATCACGCCCCTGCTTCAATTCGTGCGATTCGAAAAGGCTTGCATGTCTACTGTGAAAAACCACTCACTCATACGGTTCAGGAAGCACGCATCATTGCTGAAGAAGCAAAAAAGCATGGTGTCGCGACACAACTGGGGACGCAAATCCATGCTGGAGACAATTACCGTCGTGTTGTGGAAATCGTTCAGTCGGGAGTCCTGGGTGATGTCGGTGAAGTACATGTCTGGGTTGGAAAAGGCTGGGGTGGCGGTGATCTTCCTACCGATACCCAAGAGCCTCCTCAGAATTTAAATTGGGATTTATGGCTTGGCCCCGCGCCCGTGCGTCCTTTTGCTGCAGGTCGCTATCATCCTGCTCAATGGCGTCGCTGGTGGCAGTTCGGTCAGGGAACGTTGGGCGATATGGCCTGCCATTATATGGATTTGCCTTTCTGGGCACTTAGCCTGCGTCATCCTACACACTGCGAAGCGGAAGGACCAGAAGTTCATCCGGAAGCGTGTCCACATGGGTTGAAGGTGCGCTATCAATTCCCGAGTCGTGATAAACTGATTCCCGTCAATTTGACTTGGTACGATGGGAATATGATTCCGAAAAAAGTTGCAGGACAACGTGTCCCCGGTAGTGGGGTCATGTTCGTGGGAACGGAAGGCACCATGTTTGCAAACTATGGAAGTTACAAATTATTCCCCAAAGAAAAATTTGCCAACTTCACACCACCCAAACAAAGCATTCCCAAATCGATTGGTCACCATGCCGAGTGGATCAAGGCTTGTAAGGACGGTTCACCGACAACTTGCAACTTTGATTATTCTGGCGCTTTAACAGAAGCAGTGTTGCTAGGAAACGTTTCCTATCG
Source organism: Gimesia aquarii (assembly GCF_007748175.1). Taxonomy (NCBI): domain Bacteria; kingdom Pseudomonadati; phylum Planctomycetota; class Planctomycetia; order Planctomycetales; family Planctomycetaceae; genus Gimesia; species Gimesia aquarii. The sequence continues at coordinate 1,918,948 of NZ_CP037422.1, read as the reverse complement.
TGCGAAACAGGCACTGGAATGGGATGCCGCCAATCTCAAAGCGACAAATTGTCCCGAAGCCGACATGTACATCAGCAAAGAGTACCGTGAAGGCTGGGAAGTCGCTTAGTTAGAATTAGTCCAGACATATGTCCGGCTCCTCATTTGCTGAGTGAGTCGGGCTACTGGCCTTCAATGTATTTTAATTGAATTTCGGTATTCGGCAGTTTCTGTTTTAAGTCAGCCACTCCTTTTTCTGTGACTGCAGTACGTGTCAGCTTCAGGTCTTTGAGGCTCGTCAATCCTTCCAGATCAGCTAATCCAGCATCAGAGACCGCTGTAGAACCAAGGTGCAGAAACTCCAGCTGTTTCATATCTTTCAAATACTTCAACCCTGCATTACTCAAGCGTGTATTATCCAGATTGAGCCAGCGTAAGTTAGTCAATCCTTGTAAGGGTTCCACACCGGCATCAGTCAGCCCCACACGCCAGAGGTTGAGTTTTTGTAGCTTACTCAATCCAGACAGGTGTTCCATACCTGTGTCTGAGAGCAGACTATTCTCGCTCAGGTCAAGCTCTTCGAGTTGAGGGAGCTTCGCCATGATCGTAAGCCCTTCATCAGAAATCTGGTTTTGAGATAAACGCGTTTTTTTCAACTTGGGAAATTGTGTCAGTGTGGTCAAGCCTTCATCATCAACCAGTGTCTTTGCCAGATACAACTCTTCCAGGTGATTCAGATCTTTCAACTCTGAAAGGCCATCTCCGCTGACCCAGAGAAAGTCGAGCATTAACGCTTTTAAGTTCGTTAGTTGATTGATATCTACCATCGCGTCGTCGTCGATATCAGAATTGCCGGACAGCCGCAGTGCTTTGAGTTTTGAGAGTCCTGTTAAATGGGAAATGGCCTTATTATTTAAATTGCAGTTCCGTAAATCCAGATTCTGTAACGTGGCTACTTTGCCAACAGGCTCCAATCCGGCATCAGTGATTTTGGTTTCATTTAGCAACAGATAACGCAGACGTGATAAACCCGCAATGTCCTTGAGAGCGTGATCATCGATTTGCGTACCCCGAAGATCGACTTCGATGACATAACCATCTTGGTCTTTTTTTAGCTTAGCTCCTGCCGCTTTCAATGAATCGGCCAGATTCACTTCTTCAGGTGGAACCTGTGTTTTTACAGGTTCTTTTACCTTTATTGCCCCTGAAGACTTTTCGGACGCAGTTTGTTTCTTCTCAGATTTTGGTGTGCACCCTGCAATCAGTGATAATGCAAAAACGAGAACCACTGTTCCCTGTAACGGTTTCATATCTCATTCCTTCAATCTTAGGTCTAGATCGTTTACGTTAGCAGTAAAGCATACCGATTCTGTAAATGACCCAAAACCGACGGCAGGGAATCAAATTTCTTTTTTAAAGAATTGTTCGTGATGAACTAAAGAAAAAGAGGAATATGAGATTGAATGAGAAATGAAAGTTTCCCACTTGCATACTTTCGAGATTAATCAAGAGTCTTGCCCGCTTCAACTACCTGATTCGACCCTGCTCGTGGATTGAACTTCAGCGAATAGAGGTCTGCGTCCTCCATTACAAAGTGAATTTTGATCGGTTTTCCTTTCAGGCTTGAGACGTCTATTCCGTTCTTCCATTTCACGGTTCGTGCGATATGATCTCCATAAATGGGCTCACAATCATCAAGTGTAAAGCCAGAAATAGGTTTACCATTATCATCTTGGAGTTCTACTAAGATTTGACCGGCAGCACTGGTGGAATAATTGATCTCAAGTTCATTGCCAACAAACTTCAGCGGTTTTGTAGTAAGCGTCCCTCCTTCTAATGGTGCATTCACAGAAGCAATTCCATCAAGCCTCATCGCGTAGCGCCGGCCACCAGTCAGAAAAAATGACATTTCGGCTGGTCCTGTCTGATGAATGCCAATCGCTGCATAATTGGCACGATTCGCCCAGCCACTTTTCCCAATACCGGGACGAATGAAGGACTGGGTAAATTCGCGATCGAATTGTGCACTTCCGCGTGTGCTCATAAAGAGAATGTCAGTAGCAGCACCCCGTTTGGCCATAAATCTTGTTGGCAAAGCAAAATAGATATGTGGTGCACGGAAATAGGGTTGTGTGCAGGCTGTATAAAGGTGCTCATTGGGCAAATTCGCGTTCATTTCGACAAAGGGAGTCCAGCTAATGAAATCCTTTGAGGTGGTGCGGGCGATACCACGATACCCTTTGATGAAGCGACGAAAGTAACAGACATAAGCCTGCTCACTTTCAGACCAGAACGCATAATTCTGAGAGTCAAAATACTTCCCCCATGCTTCAGGAATGACCGGTTTTTCCTGGAGCTTCTTCCAGTGAATCCCATCAGGCGAAACAAATGCCTTAAGACCACCTGGACCGCGTCTTTTTTTCACTTCCAGGTGTTGGTTGGGTTGGTATGCCAGGCCTCCCAGCGCCTTGTATTTTTCTTCTGCTGGTACGCCAGGCTGTGTATCAATAAATGGTGTGAAATTATGTGTGATCAGAAATTCATTCATAAGGACAACATTCCCGGACGGGAATGTGGGATGATCTTCATAAACGCCGAGTTTCGGTAGAGTCCAGTGAATTGCATCTTTGCTTTCAGCATAGAGCGTCACTTCACCATCGTGATATTGCTCCCACCCTTTTTTCCAATGATTACCCGGTTTGGTATCCCCTCGATAATAAAATTGGAATTTGTCTCCTGCATTCAAGACTGTAGCGTAATGGCCGTGTGGTCGTGCTGGTGTGACCGGTGGCATCAGTTGGGGAGCATGAAGTTTGAGCGTTGCGTCTTCCAATTTGTCTACAATAAACCGATCTACGAATAATTCCCTGTGAGAACCGACGTCAATAACTTCATCCGCGGCGAAGGAAGTGCTAAGTGAAACGAAAAACAGTATGTACAAAATGAAGACAAATTTTGTTTGAATACTTTCAGTTGAGTTCATACTAAATCTTTCTGTTCGCTTAATTATACTCAGGAATAATAGATAGTGATTATGCATTAGCGGTTTTAATCAATTTCAGGATCGGGCTTAAATGAACGTTCATTGCTTGTAAGGCGGATGCACTGTCACGATCTGTAATCGATTTCACGATGTCAGCATGTTCATGAACCATTTTGATTGTAGGAGAGGGAAAGTACGTTTCACCCTGATAGAAGTATTTCACAAGTACCTGGTGGAATTGCGAAATCAAATCTTGATTGGCTGCCTCGAGAAGCGTTTCGTGAAATAAGAGGTCTTTCTGAATGAACTCTTGAAATACGCGCGAGGGATCTTTTTGCTGATCTTCCAGCAATTGTTTTTGCTCGGTAACAAGCAGATTCAACCGATCGATTTGCTCTGTAGTCGTATTTTCGATGGCTAAAGGCATGGAACCGATTTCAATCACGACACGAAATTTCGCAAGTTCAAGCCAACCTTTTTTATTGGTTGTACGAGGGATGAGCGCTTTTCGTAGTACAGATTGAACATCTCCTTCGGCAACAGACAGACCGAGTTTCGGGCGTCCTGTGATGATTCCCAAGCCGCGTAAACTGCCGATGGCTTCTCTGATGACAGTTCGTGAAACACCAAATTGCTCGGTTAACTTGTCGACAGTTCCCAGATAAGTCCCAGGCACTAATTTCTCATCTTGTATCCGTTCACAGATGCGCTCGGCAATTTGTGCACTAAGCGACATTGCCGGTTCCAACATATTCTTATTTCCCGATTCGAAAGTGTTCGACATCAAAAACCTCGTTTGTGTTAGCACCGTTTTCAATGCAATGTCTATTGACCTCACGTTTATTTAAACATTTTAGTAATATGATAATACTATTACAATTATTTATTAAGAAGTGAATAAGGAATCCTGAATGTAATTCTGTTGTAAATATTTATTTAGAATCACTTTAGGAAATATTTTGATTCATTTTAAAATTTGAAAGTGAATCAATTGATGATGTATTTTGTTGAATTGAACTAATTTCGAATTTTTTAACTAAGTTTTGTCGGTATTTTGAGAGGTTCATTTCCCATTTTAAGAGGAATTCCTCCTTTGCTGACAGAACGACCTTAAAGTCTTCAAAGTACTTATAGTGATTGCACTTAATTAATAAACACCGTTTCGAGAATGGTGTCTTTAGGGTTTCCAGGAGGTGTTTTTTTTAAATGCTTTCATCTGGAATCAGGATTAATACTATTTTTTAAAGTGTGAAATGAAACAGTACCAAAGTGAGAATCTTTTCTTGTTAAATCAAGCAGAAAAGAGTTTTGATTTTTGGAGTATCTATGAAAGCAATTCATAGGAACACCGTCTCGTAATACCAGAGCCATCACGTGACTTACAATCCCTACAATCTGACAACCAATTCGACATTAACTGATCTTGAGTTACGTGATGATTCTCTCACTCCGGAGACTCTTGGCTCAGAAGTCGAGCGGTTTTTTAAATCCCGGCCGGATATCAATGGTGTGTTGATACGGGATGAGCATCAGTTTTATGGTTTACTCTCAAGAACTTCCTGCTTTGAGAATATGACCCAATCATTTTGTGGAACCACTTTTTCACGGAGACCCGTTAAGATGCTGGTTGAGCATCTAAAAACGACGTCGCTGCAACTGAATGAGACCGCGCCAATCAGTGAAGCCGTCCGCGAGATATTAGGTCGTCCTTCAGCGGGGGCTTATGAACCCATCATTGTGAAATGTGATAACGACGAATACCGTTTTCTCGATATCACAACTCTCATGAGTGCACAGTGTGACCTTCAACTCAGACAGAAAAAGATTGCTGAAGATGCAAATCATGAGAAGAGTAACTTTCTGGCCAATATGAGCCATGAAATACGCACACCGTTGAATGGAATTTTGGGTTTTACCGATGTACTGAGACGTGGAGTTGAATCAAAAGAGAAACAGCAAGAATATTTAGATGTGATCTACAAGAACGGAGAGCATCTCCTTGGTTTGATCAACGATATTCTAGATCTTTCCAAGATTGAAGCTGGCTGTATGGAGTTCGAAAAACTGGATTGCTCACCGCATAAGATTATCTCTGATGTACTCTCAACGATGCGTGTTCAAGCAAAACCTAAAGGCCTCTATCTGGAGTGTCAGTGGGAAAGTGGCGTTCCCGAAATGATTAACACGGACCCTACTCGATTACGACAGATATTGATGAATCTGGTTGGAAACGCAGTGAAATTTACAACAGAGGGTGGTGTGAAACTGATTGCAAAATTGGACGTTTCACATAATCCACCACAATTTATTGTTGAAGTGCATGATACAGGGATTGGGATTAAGCCCGAGAACATGAAAAATATCTTTTCTGCCTTTACACAAGCGGATTCTTCTATCACACGCAGTTTTGGAGGAACCGGACTAGGACTGACAATCTGCCGCCAAATTGCAGAAGGGTTAGGAGGTGACCTTGCTGTAGAAAGTGAAGTCGGTCAAGGGAGTGTGTTCCGGCTTCGAGTAGATGCGGGAACAATGGAAGATGTGAAGATCTTTGATGTACCACCAACAGAGGCGCTTACTGCAGAATCGTATACGAAACGCAATTATGAAGCATCAAATCAGCTTCAATCCCTCCGAGTTTTACTAGTTGATGACGGTAAAACGAATCGGGATTTGGTTTCGTTGGTGCTAACAAATGCCAATGCGGTAGTGACATGTGCAGAAAATGGTGAAGAGGCACTCTCTGAATATGAAGACGGTTTATTTGATCTCATTTTGATGGATATGCAAATGCCGGAGATGGATGGTTATACGGCGACCCAAATTTTGCGATCGCGTGGCTGCTCATTACCAATCATTGCACTTACAGCAAATGCAATGCGTGGAGATCGTAAAAAGTGTCTTGAAGCAGGTTGTTCTGACTTTCTCACCAAACCGATCAATATCGATAGTTTACTTCAAACGGTAGGCGTGTATTCACCCCTGAGTGATGCGATCACACAGTCTCAGCCAGAAGAAAAACCTTATTGTCTGACTACAAATGACAATATACCTATTCTGTCAGATCTTCCCACAGACATACCGCAATTATTTCAAATCGTCGAAGAATTTATTCAACGCTTCAAATTAAAAATTGAAGAGATGCAGATGGCATTGGATAAGGAGAATTGGAAACTGTTAGAAGAGCTAGCACATTGGCTAAAGGGCACCGGAGGTACCGCGGGATTTGGTTGTCTGACAGAACTTGCATATCAATTAGAATCAGCTGCTCAACAAAAAGAAAAAGAATCTGCGAATTTGTTAATTTCCGAACTCAGAACGATGGGGAGTCGCTTAACAACGAAAAACGCAGTTTCTAGCGTCTAAGGGTTACGAAAGAGAAAGACAGAAATATGATCGATTCGACATTGAATAAATCTATGGTTGAGAACCCAGAAACACTAATTAACTGCAATGAGTTTGATGGGTGTAGTATTGCGATCATAGATGATGAGAAAATTAATCTCGATATGATTCAGTATTATCTGGAAATGGAAGGATTTACGAATCTGATATCGACAGAAGATTCCTCCTCAGCATTTTCTATGATTGAGTCGGAGCGGCCTGATCTGATTTTGTCGGATATTAATATGCCAGAGGTGTCGGGTTTGGATATTTTGGCACAAATTCGTGGCCATAGAGAATTGGCGGATACCCCTGTCATCATTCTCACAGCTAGTTCTGATAACGAAACCAAAATATCTGCCTTGAGACAAGGGGCAACTGACTTGCTTGCCAAGCCGATTCATCATGGAGAGCTGATTGCACGAATTCGAAATGTTTTAAAAGTGAAAGTATCTCAGGATCAGCTTAAAGCACATTCAGAAAGCCTTGAACAAGCCGTGCGATTGAGAACGAAAGAACTTGAAGCATCACGATTGAGTGTGATCCAGTGTCTGGCGCGTGCTGCTGAGTTTCGAGACGATGATACAGGTCAGCATGTAATTCGAGTTGGTAAGTATGCACGTATTATTGGAGAGGAATTAGGATTCTCAGAACGAGAGCTATGGCTGTTAGAACCTGCTGCCCAATTACATGATGTTGGCAAGATCGGGATCGAAGATTCAATTCTGCTCAAACCTGGCAAACTGACACCCGAAGAGTATGATTCGATGAAAAAACATTGTGGTTTCGGAAAGAGAATTGTTGACTGTCTACCCGAGCATGAAGCGCAATTGATTCGGATGCATACTGAAATGGGAGCGAAAATTATGGATATTCCCGACTCTCCTATCCTCTCTCTGGCAAAAGTCATTGCCATGACGCACCACGAGCGCTGGGATGGCACGGGGTACCCTTTGGGCTTAGAGGGCAAAGACATTCCGATTCAGGGACGAATTACTGCGGTCGCTGATGTTTTTGATGCTCTCACGAGTAAACGATCTTATAAACCTGCTTTTTCCCTAACAAAGTCTTTCAAAATTCTTGAAGAAGGTCGGGCGACTCAATTCGATCCAGAAGTGCTAGATGCTTTCTTTTCGCGTCGGCAGGATATTATCCAGGTTCAAATTGATTACGCGGAGACCGAATGAGTTGTAAGGCATTTTTACACTCATGCTCATCTTCAGCGGCTTGAATTGCTGTTGAATGTGGTTCGCGAAAAGAGGTACTGACTAGACGTCGAGACGAGCCTGAAATTGAATACCATATTCCCAGAACGCATCCAGGATTCTTCGTTTGCGAACAATTTTGGAACTGAACCAGGTATCCATGGACTCACTCAGAGGAAGTTTCAAGAACAGTTCTTCTTGTGCAATATGATCAGGGCAAATCAACGAGATCCCGGATTGAGAAACGGAGCGTCCCAATACTGTAATCATTTCACCGGAATAAATTTCAATCGGTTCAGAAAAGTCGATAGAAAACGAGACGACTATCAAGCCGCGGAAATCAATTCTCGGATGAGCACGCTGCTTCCCGTAAATGTGCTTAGCTCGCTCCTCAATCTGAGAGAGTAAGTTGACGACTTTGGGAAGGAGTTGTTGCTGTTCGGTTGAGTACTCGTAAAAATCTGTAAAACTCTTCAATACAATGAATCCTCTCAATGCTAGTTGTGATGTAACTTGATATGTCTATGAAAGGAACTGAGTATTAAAACCTAGTTTAAGAACGCCATAAATCAAATTATTTTTTACTGTGATTACCTCCATATACACTCAAAATATGAGTTAAAAATGATTTAGTATGAATGATGCTTCATTAGCAACTCTATCAGTTCTACCAATTAGACCGTTTATACTTACGACTTGATTGTAAGCCTTGGTCAGATGATTAAGGAATCGGAAAGCGCCTCAAAAGCGGAACTGATAAGCCTGCTGTTCTGCGTCAGTGCCGAGTGCATCGAGCATTTCAATTTCTGCCCGTTTCATTGTGATATAGTCAGTGATCAGGCTTTCGCCAAAACCTGCCTGCAAAACGTCATTCTGAGCCAATGCATCCAACGCTGATGCCAGATTCGCAGGATAGCCTGTTATGCCACGGTCTTTTCGTTCTTGTGTTGAAAGCAGAGCGGGATCTGTTAATACTGGTTCTCCTGGATCGGCTGCTTTCTCAATGCCATCCAGACCTGCACAGATCAGGCCGGATAACGCCAGATAAGGGTTACAGGTGGGGTCTGAGGGTTTATATTCGAGATTGACAGTCGCTGCTTCGTGTCCTTTAAAACCAGAGGCAGCACGCACCGTCGCCTCACGATTGTCCGGACCCCAGCAAATATAACTCGAACTCCAACAACGTTCCACAAAACGCTTATACGAATTTGTGGTCGGTGCCGTAAATGCCATCAATGCAGGGAGATGGTCAAGGATGCCTGCCATGAAATGGCGGGCCGTTTGAGAAAGACACTGATCTCCGTCAGCATCGTAAAATAAGTTTCGCTGGCATTGAGCATCCCAGAGACTAAAATGAATGTGACAACCATTTCCTGCTGAGTCTGGCGAGGCTTTGGGCATGAACGACACACGGAAGTCGTTCGCTAATGCTATCCCACGTACTGTCTCCTTAAACACAACTTGTTGATCAGCGGCCTGTAAACCAATCTGATGACGAACGGGAATTTCATGCTGTCCGTGGCCTGCTTCCGGATAGTATTTTTCAACCATGACGCCCTGTTTTTCGAGCGCAGAGATCATTGGTAGAATGTAGGGACTGGCCAGATCCATGGCAGTCGAACTGAAACAGTTTAACTGGTCCAGAGGTTTCCATAACTGTTCCACTTTTTTGAATATGGTAAATTCATTTTCAAAGGCAGTGCGAATCGTCATTTCTTTTTCAGCTAGTTTGGCAAGAAATGACTTTAATAGACTACGCGGACAAAGTTCCCAGGGCTGGCCATCGATGGTTTCGATATCCGAAAGCATACGGGCATGCCCTGCGAGATATGGTAACACTTGGAATGTAGAGAGATCAGGCCGAATACGAACTTCTCCCACCGGCTGAAATTTACTTGTTTGTGGCAAATGATCAAAGACATTCACCGAAGCTTGTGCTTGAGTCAGCCCTAGACCAGACTCCATAATTTCATCAAGATTACCGGGGCGAAACGCTTTTCCACGTGAGATCCCATCCGGTCCAACATAAATGGCACGTATCAGTTCGATGTTCTCAGATTTTAACTGTTTCTCTATCGTTTCGCGGTACATCTGATTCTCTTCTGAATAATAAAAATCGGTCTACATTTTTTGTATAAAGAGTTATCTCATAACGACAACACTCTTCTTAATTTGATTGTGGCAGGCGATACAGGTCATTGTAAGGTGAAGATAACTGAGAGAAGCACCGTCAATATTTTTGTTCTGAGCATTCTTTAACAACTGCTTTGCCGCATTACGGAATTCTGCACTTTGTTGTGCAAAGATCGGTCCTTCCACGACTTGCCAATCGGTGGCGTTGCTCATGGCGATCATTTTTTTAGTTCCTTTCTGGATAAGACTGAAATCCTCTGTAACTAGTCCTTCCAGGACGTCTTTAGAACTATCTAACTTCGCTTGCATGAATTTAGAAACGTTTTTTTGTGTTGGATTCTTTTTAACTTTAGGTTTCTGGGATGGTTCCGTTTTTTCTACAGCAAAGATCGGAGAAGAATGGTCTATTCGGCTCCCTGAAAGCATTATCAAAACTCCAGAGACTACAATCAGCATCAAATATTTCATCATTGGCTCCTTAGGTTATATCTTAAAAATTGGACTATCGTTTTTTAATTCTCAAGTTTAGTGACTCTCTATTCGTTCTTTATCAGGTTGGGGGATCACTGGTCAAGACTTCTCAGACGTTTCATCGATTACTGGATCATTTGAGGGTGTACGAACTATTGTGAGTAGCAGTGCAGCCGACTCCAGGCTTTCGACAGCATGGGGCTCGGCATCCGGCAGATGTAAAAACTGTCCCGGAGTGAGTTCGTGAGTTTCTCCCAGACATTGAAAAAGGACGCGTCCCTCAAGACATTGAACAATTAAGATTCCAGGCGCGATGTGGTTTGGTAGTGATTTACCAGACTTCAAAATCAAACGAATGATTTCCAGGTGATCTGTTTTCACCAGCGTGGTGGTATTCGTTGATTCCAACTCAGATCCGAGCGGCTCTACACTGACTACTTCACCTGCCCTTGCATGCGACAGAGCCATAATGTCAATCCTTCTGTGAAAATATCACGTTTATTACTACTTTTATTTTAAGACTCTGTAGCAAGACATGAAAGGCTCGGTTGAGCCTTGTTTTATTTGAATGACATACTCACTACGCATCCAACGGTTTTAGACGAATGTTGACTCTTATAGTACAACCAAGATTTCGTTTTTAAGATTCTTTTATTTGCTGTATTCCAGTTTCCAGAATGCGTTGCGCTTCGAGACCAAATTTGGGGTTGCAGAGTAACCAGGGTTCTTCGCCGGTTCGGACGCAATGTGCGAAATGTTCGGTGGCGGTTTGCAGGTAAAGCAATGGACATTGGACTTTGACTTCTGCTCCGGCTGGCTGTTCCTCAGTTGCTAACATCAAAGGTCCCTTTTTTCGTGGCTCAACCATCAATGTTCCTTTAGTACCATAAATGGCTGTTGTGTAAGCCGTCAGTGTGCCGATTTGTGACCAGGAGCCTTCTGCCGTCGCGATTGCTTTAGGATATTGCATGGTGATTAGAGCATTATCTTCGACTCCTAGAGATACTGGTCGATATTGCCCGGCAATACCAGTGATTGATTCCGGCACGCCTAGTAAAACACTCGCGAGAACACAGCCATAACAACAGTAATCCATCATGGCACCCGCTCCATTTAATTCCGAATTAAGCAGCCAGTCACAGAAGTAATCGCTACAGCCCAGCTCTTTAGGGCCGGCATGCGCAGCACGATACTTGACCTGCCAGATGTCTCCAATGTCTCCTGCCTTAGCCATTGTGATCGCGTGTTGCATTTGTGGCCACCAGGCAAAGGGCCAATTGACCATCAGGCAGACATTCTCTTCGTTGGCAGCAGTCAGCATGGCTTCTGCCTGTGAGAGATTCGCCGCCATGGGCTTTTCAATCATCACAGCCAGTCCATGCTCGATAGCCAAAAGTGCAAGCTGTGCTCCTTCATGATTACTGCTGAAAATATAAACGCCATCCAACTCGTGGTTCGCAAACAACTCCTCAGCCGAAGCATAAGTCGGGCAGTCATATTCAGCATTGATCTGATCACGTAGCTCTTGATTCCTGTCAAAAGCAGCAATCAGTGTGGCATTTTCGGAATGTTGTAATTGCGACAAATGGTCCCAGGCATGGTCGTGAATCAGACCCAGGATACCGATACGTAAAGGTTGATTTTTCATGGTATTGCTCTATCGATTAGAGATGCCTCATTGATTTATGTCTCGCTATGTTCAGCCGCATAAAATGATTTAAAGTTTCTTTTGATAGTGTTTACTTCTTCATCCAAATAAGTTTGAGTTTGGGAATGTCCCCATACAGGAGCGGGCCAATAGGGATCATTGTGTTTCCTGCCGATGATATGCACATGTAATTGACTGACGACATTGCCCAGAGCTGCAATATTCATTTTGTCAGGGAGAAATGACTGTTGAATGAATCGAGATACCAGATTGATTTCTTTCAGAATTGCGGTTTGCTGATCGAAGGGTAAATTCGTTAGCTCAATTTCATCACAATGAGGTACTAAGATAAACCAGCTTACCAGCGAATTATTCATCAACAGAAGCGTTGATTCTTCAATCTCATATAGAAGGTGACAGTCTGCCTGCAAGCGATCATCGAGTTTCATGTTTGAGTCCGATTAACGAATAAAAGAAAATGAGTTCTCATCCCGCTCGATTGATCAAAAAAGTTGCCATCTGATCGAAGAACGATTTCAGTATTTCAGCGGCCTCTGTTGGTAAGTCGACTTCAAGCATAGCTTGATTCATTAATTCGATCCACCGATCCCGGGCACTTTGGTCAATGGCAAAGGGAGCATGTCGCATTCGCAATGCAGGGTGCCCGCGCTCTTCGAGATAGCGTTGTGGACCTCCCAATCGATAAACCAGAAATTCCTTCAATCGATATTCTGCTCCTGAGAAGTCATCAGCAGGATACATGGGTTTCAGAATGTCATCCGATTTTACTCTGGAATAAAACGCAGCGATCAGTCGTCGCAGTTGATCTTCACCTAAGTGCTCATAAAGTTCTTCTGTACTCATTTGACTCATTTTTATTGTGTTTTACTCAGGCTAGCTCATCTTATTCGCAGATGAATGTGACGTAGTATTTGAATTCAAAAAAACAGTCATTCGTATCAGTATAATGGAGGTTTTCCTAAATTACGTCGAATGACCGCCCATTGTCCGGCATGCATCATCCAATGAGTTGCCTCTCCGGCAAAGACGCAACCAATGGTTGGTCCCAGATAGCGAACTGTTTCAGGCGATGGCTTTTGCAAATCTTCATCACTGAGGTCAGAAAGGACATTCAACGTTCCCTGACGTTGCTCCTGCATCAGTTGAATGTATTCTGCTTTTGAATGAAAATCAGCGGGATTCTCACTGGCTGCCGTTTCAGCGGTGTACCGTTCTTTAAATCCAGAAGGGAGTTCCGGCATAGTACCTGGATAAACCGCGGTCACATGAAAATGCTCGCTATGAATCAAGTGTCCCAGTTGCCAGGCGAGATGATTCATCTTCTCAGCAGGCCGGACAAATAGATCGTCATTTGTTAGATCTTCGAGATAACCATTAACGATAAATGTGGGAAGCTCCAAAGACGCTTTGATATGCAACGCCAGACTCATCAGAATCCTTTCAGGAATTAAATTTTCGGGATCGCATTTTTACGGAACGGAATAATTTCGTTTTCGATACCGAAAAGCTCAATTAAAAATTTCTACGGGTTGCTTACGGGGAGCCCAGAGTGCTTCTGCATATTTGACGCGGCACGTTTGACCGCGATATCGGGCTAATGTTTCTTTGCCCTGTAAGGCTCCATGGGCCTGTGTGGGATCATAGTCAACGTTCCTCTGCAAAGCCATATAACGGCCGAGCCATTCCATTGATTTATTCCAGTAATCGGTCACATCGACAAATGTGTCTGGCTCAAATCCAACCGTATGCCCCGGGCCATTATCATAATGATAAATCGTGCGTGGGTTTTTGAATCGATCTTGATTGAGCACTCGCCCACCGTGATTGAGGGCAATCTTACTAAGCTGAGATGCAACAGTATGATCGTGATGATGATCGTATTCCCACATTTGCAGGGCAATGTCCGGCTTGATCTCGTGAACAGCGGCAGCTACTTTTTGTTTGGTTTTTTCGTATGTATCATATTGATGAGATGCGAAATCAAGAAATCGGGTTTCGACACCAAAATTATGAGCAATACTGATCACAGATTTTCTAAATGCCTCTTCGCGACCTTTAGTGGGAGGCCAGTTGCTGTAGTCGCCAATCAGAATGAGCTGGACCACTCGATAGTTTTTCGCAACTGCTTTTAACATGACACCAGGTACACCATACACGCAATCATCAAAATGAGCACCAATTGCCAGTAATGTCTTTTGATCAGCCATAGTAGAATTTCTCTTAAGAAGTAGGAACGATATCACAAATTTTTACAGGAAAAATCTTTTGATTCTACCTTTACTGATGATAATCAGCTTATATGCAGACTGCTATCAATAATGCATGATTTGCAATGAAGAGAGGCTCAAAAAAGAAGGTAAGAAGGTGGGGAAGGTAAATAAAAAGCCAACCAAACCTGTAAGCATTGGTTTGGTTGGCGTTATATGGTCTGTGCAGTATTATTGAGAATTATGCCAACTCGGCTCGCTTCTGTGAACTGGTAATGAAAAATTCCAGGTATTCAGATTGAGCTATGATAAGATTATAAAATTCTTCTGCAGCTTCGAGGTTCTTTGCTTCAATGATGTCTTTGACGACTTCACATAGTGTTTCTGCTGGCGTACAAATATCGATCGGAGCGGCCTCTGAAAGTTCTCCTAACGTCGTTCGTAAAGTTTCCGAGAATACTGTTTTGAGTTCTTCTCGATCGCGAGATTTATAAATTACGCCCGTAATTCCCAGCTTTTTGGCAAGTTCCAGCCTTTCGACGAGTCGAGTTTGTGATTTATCGGAAGGTTGTAGAGTAGTCATGACAAAAAACATAGGTGCTTCCAATTGACCATCATCTGTGTAGTGTTCTTGTTTTTGAACCTTAAGGAATAAGTCGAGTCCATCAAGTTCTCTCATCACTAACTCAGAGAAAACAATTCTGATTTCGCTGTCTTGTTCCAAAATGGTCAATGCTTCAAACCCAGATGAGGCACACACAACTTCATAACCAAGCTCTTCTAGGAGCCGGGTATGCACATAGCATGTGTATCCAACTTCATCAACAACAAGGACTCTCATACGCCTCCTTTTCGAAAGTAGGTAACTTCAATAGTTATCATTCACTTTAAAACGGAATTGTTTCTAATGATCACTGACAAACTGTTACAAATATAAAAAAAGCCCGTTTCTCAAAATGAGAAGCGAGCGTTAAATTATCGAATGTAGATTCTGCTACAGTGAAAATTTCAGCAGTTCGAAAAATGATTCCTATTGTGTGTGAATTTTTATTCATGATGCGTCTCTGAAAAAAGTATAACACACTTTTATTCAGAGTTTGAAATATTTCAACAAAGCAGATTTATTTTGTTGTCACGTATCAACATGAGATCTGTGCTATTTCTCAAAATGTTTGTAGATCTAAAGCAACAACTTAAGATGAAATAGTAGGTAAATGTGAAAAATTTGCTTCAAATAAACAACTTAACGCCCTTGTGCAAAATGATGCAAAAAAGAAACAACACTGTGTTTTTTGAGTATGATTTCATAAAAGAAATTTCCGTTGAAGTTATTCAGGTGGAAGATGTTACATTGTCTGGACTTTGCATGTAATGCTGATTACGATTGTACCGGGGTTCCGTTTGTATCAAATCAGAAGCTTTTTTGTAAGTAAAATCAATTAAGTAAGTATCAGTAAAGGATGAGTTATGAGTGAGGTCACGAGACGTAGTTTTCTTCAAACCAGTGCTGGTGCTGTTGCGGCCACTTCATTACTGAATAATACAGCCCGGGCTGACATCAATGGGAAAATTCGAGTCGCTGTGTTGGGAGTGAACGGCCGCGGTAGAACGCATATCAAGGCTGTCGGCAATATTGAAGGTGCTGACGTTGTGTTACTCTGTGATCCGGATAAACAAGTTCTCGAAAAACGTGCTGCCGAATTTGAGAAGAAGTATGGTCGCAAGGTCGAAACTGAGACCGATATGCGTAAAGTATTTGACCGGGATGACATTGATGTTGTTACAGTAGCTACTCCAAATCACTGGCATTCATTGGCGACGATTTGGGCATGCCAGGCCGGAAAAGATGTTTATGTTGAAAAACCAGGTTCACACAATTTATTCGAAGGTCGCAAAATGATGGAAGCGGCTGATAAGTATAAACGCATTGTGCAACATGGCGTACAACTTCGCAGCCAACCTGCAATTCAGGAAGCAGTCGAGCATCTTCGCAAAGGGACCATTGGTAAAGTTTATATGGCTCGTGGTCTCGTCTTCCGCTGGCGTCCTTCAATCGGAAAAAAGCCTGTTGAAAAAGTACCCTCCTATCTCGATTGGAACCTTTGGCAGGGACCTGCTCAGGAAACAGACTTTTCACGGCGTCTGGTGCACTATAATTGGCACTGGACCTGGGATTATGGCAATGGTGACGTAGGAAACCAGGGGGTTCACGAGACCGATATGTGCCTCTGGGGGTTGGATGTCAAACTACCTTCGCAAATTAATGCCATGGGAGGCAAGTTCCTGTGGGATGACGATAAAGAGACACCGGAACTTCTTACGACAAACTATTTTTATCCTGAAGAAAATAGAATGATTCAGTTTGAAGTACGTCCCTGGAATACGAATACCGAAGACGGAGCGACTGTGGGTAACATATTCTACGGATCGGAGGGTTATATGGTTGTTAAGGGATATAAATCTTATGAGACCTATCTGGGACGAAAACGGGAACCCGGGCCGAAGAAGAGCGGAGATGATCCCGTCGAAGCACACTTCACCAATTTTCTGGATGCTGTCCGATCACGGAAGGCTGAGACTTTGAATGGCCCTGTCGAAACAGCTCATACCAGTTCCGGCCTTGCTCATTTGGGTAACATTGCCTTTCGCTTGGGGCGTCAACTGAACTTCGATCCCAAAACAGAACAGTTTGTAGACGATCCAGAAGCAGACAAATACTTAACTCGCCAGTATCGTAAACCATTCGTGGTTCCCAACGAAGTCTAAACGATCGTGGCACGATCAATCAAATGAGATCAAAAAGATAAAAAGCGCATCGGAATGAATTTCCGGTGCGCTTTTTCTTGATACTTCAAAAAAGGCTGACCCACAGTGATGCAGGTCAGCCCCGTTCAAATTTCGTTAGGATCGAGGTGATCCTCACGAGTGGTGGTTGTCTCTGACAACCCGCCAGAAGTCGCTAAGTACAACCACCTTTCTGGCTACAACAATAACTGTCCACTCAATCACCTCCTTTTCTTAGATAAACTCCCTGTTTCATCATCGGTTTGTAGCTCCAATCTTGAATACAGGCTCTAGTCCTATCGCACTGCGTGGGTGCGATACATGATCTACACCCTATTTTTGCAAATCCCAAATTTGAGGCAATACCTTTTTAGTTCGAATCAGCTGAAATCCAGAGGGCCTGCAATAATCAAAAATCGTAACTTATTATAGAGGTGTAGGATAAGACTTTAGTGAGTCTCCTGATTTTTACAGGCAATCACCGTGTTTTCACTCTGGTTTTAGATTTGACCTGATTTCTTGTGTAGTGAAATTGTCATAAATAAAACATCGTGTATTCATTGACTACTGATCCTCGGGAGCCATATGCGGTTCGAAAATGGTACGCCCGGCTTTTTCTGCCTGCTTCACGGCTGAAACCGCTTCTTCGTACAAAGCCTGCTGACAGCGTACACGTTTTTTATCTTTACCCGGAGTGACGCGTTCGTAAACGCCATCGCTATTTAATACTCGACCTTTGGCATTATCGGCAAAATAACTGTTCAGAATTTTCACTAACTTTCGCTGACTTTTTTCTTCCTCAATCGGCACCAGTAACTCAACGCGTCGATCTAAGTTCCGAGGCATCCAATCGGCACTGGAGATCAGAACTCGTTCATCACCACCATGATAAAAATACAGAATTCGTGCATG
This sequence comes from Gimesia aquarii, assembly GCF_007748175.1. Lineage (NCBI taxonomy): Bacteria > Pseudomonadati > Planctomycetota > Planctomycetia > Planctomycetales > Planctomycetaceae > Gimesia > Gimesia aquarii. The sequence continues at coordinate 1,901,221 of NZ_CP037422.1, read as the reverse complement.
CTCCAGAAACCGATCGATGATGCTAACGACTTCAATATTTTTGCTTAACTTGGAGACACCGGGGCGCAGACAGCAGATCCCGCGAATATTCAATTTGATTTTAACTCCGGCTTCTGAAGCTTGATACAATGCATCAATAATTTCTGGATCCACGAGTGAATTGACTTTTGCGATAATTCTTGCCTTCTGCCCTTGTTTCTTGCGTTCTGTTTCATGGTGGATCAGGTCAAGAATTTTGTCTCTCAAACCGATGGGGGCCGCTTCCAGTTTTTGATATTTTTGTGGCAGAGAATACCCTGTGATCGAATTAAAGAAGTTAATTGCATCAGATGCTAAAACTTCATCACAGGTGAAGTAACTGATATCGCTATATATTTTCGCAGTCGCGTCGTTATAGTTGCCTGTGCCAAAATGAATGTAACGCTGAATTCCATGCGGTTCACGGCGAATAATGCAGCAGATCTTCGCATGTGTTTTAAGCCCTTTTACACCATAAATGACCTGTACTCCGGCATGTTCCAGATTCTTAGCCCATTCAATATTCCGCGCTTCATCAAAACGAGCTTTGAGTTCAACAATTGCGGTCACATGTTTGCCTTGCTCAGCCGCACGAATCAATGCCGCTACGATCGGGCTATGTTTACTGGTTCGATAGAGAATCTGTTTGATGGCCAACACATCAGGATCAACGGCGGCTTCTTCGATTAGCCTGACAACTGGCTCAAAGCTTTCGTAAGGATGGCATAACAGGATATCCTGCCTTGAAATATTCTTGAACATGCTGATGCGAGGGTTCACATCCGGAGAGGGTTGAGGTGGCCAGGCTTGATCTTTCTGTGATTCAAATCCAGAGATATCAGTCAGTCTCATAAAAGCGGTCAGATCCAGGGGCCCGGGAATGCGGTAGACATTCTCATCGCGCACACTTAAGCCCCGTTCCAAAAATTCCAAGGTCTCAACCGAAACGTTTTCGGCGACTTCCAGACGGATACAATCTCCCTGCTTCCGCTGATCCAGCATATCCTCCATCTGATGCAATAGATCAGAAGCAAATTCATCTTGCAGACTGACATCTGCATTCTTTGTCACACGAAAGGGAATACTTTCCAAAACATGCTCACCCTGAAAATACTGTTCAATAAATAAACTGACCGCGTCTTCCATAGGTAAATACTGATACCCACCCTCGGAAGGGAGCGTAATAAATCGAAATTCTGTTCTACCGAAAGGGATAATGGCAAATCGATTTTGCTTGTTCTCACTGTTTTCAGCCGGTGCCAGTCGAACAATAATATTCAGCGTATGATTTACCAGATATGGAAACTCCATTTCTGGTGTTACTGCCATGGGGGTGAGTACGGGATAAATTTCATCTCGAAACACATGTTCGACAATTCGTCTCTGTGAGTCAGTCAGTTCCAGAGGATTCGCTCTTTGAAATCCGGCTTCTGAGAGAGGCGGCTCAATTTCATTCAATAAACATTGATACTGTTCAACCATCATATGATGAGCGCGTAAACTGATCGCTTTCAGGGTTTCACTGGGAGTCATTCCCGATGGATCCGGCGTTGTGTTGCCACTTGCCTGCAACAAATGGAGACCACCCACGCGGACCATAAAAAATTCGTCGAGGTTCGAACTGGTAATCGCCAGAAATTTTAATCGTTCCAGTAAGGGGATTGATGCATCATGGGCTTCATCCAGCACCCGTTGATTAAATTCAAGCCAGCTTAATTCTCGGTTAAGATATTTTGATGCTTTAGAGGCCATGTGCAACCTGTTGAAAAATCGAGTTGTAGATTTGCATTTTACGACTAAGCAGCCGCGAGAAACATCGCGTCTATTTCTTTTTCCTTAAGTGGACTTTGAGTCCAAAGACTTCTTCAAATAAAGGGCCTTTTTCCACTAATGCGATTTGTTCCAGAGAAACATCTTCCACATGTGGTATTGAAATAATCAACTGTCCTTCAACAATTTCACATTCAATTTCCTGGACACGCTGACTATAAGAATGATCCAGTGCATCGGCTACCCGCAAAATCGCAGCCATTTTTGCGATGGCAATCCGACTGACTCGATCTAATGTTGAATATCCTGGATGAGTCGCTTTAGGGGAAGCACGCCGATGATAGCGCGCGATTAATGAGACGAGTAACAAATCTGACTGTCCCAAACCAAACAGATTTCCGTTACTGATTAAATACATCGAGTGTTTATGATAGCCGCGTTGGTCCACATACATTCCAATCTCATGCAGTAGAGCGGCTGTATAGAGTAAGAGCCGATTTTTCAAATCAAGCTTATGTTCATTCTGTAGTGACTGAAAAAGAGTATCGGCCAAAAACGCAACATGTCGAGCATGCGTTTCATCAAAGTCAAAGCGTTTGCCAAAGTCTACCGTCGAACGAATCACTTGTCTGTTAAATTCGTCCGACCAGTTATTCTGATCTGCCATTTCTTTCAAGAGGCCATCACGAAAATTGGCTTTTGTTACATAAATATGTTTCAGTTGGTATGCTTCTGCCAGTTTTGTATATGCTAATAACGCAGGTCCCAGTGTTTCTGCATCTGTAAAGGAAAGGTGATAGTTTTGAACCAATTGGTCTTCATCTTTTTGTAGAATTTTGTTTGTGAATTTACTCAACTCAGAAACTTTGAGCCGATCTAGTTCATCAGCTGAATCATTGGGACCAGGAATTTCGTCTTCGGGTCGTAATTGAGATAGTGCAAATCGAACATCCCCGCCAAGTACGACTAGTTTGAGCGATTTATCACCGGGAACTTCATGAACAATTTGTTCGATCACACGCTCAATTTGATTCTCCATAATCGTACGTTCTTTGGACAAGGGAACGCGATACCCTTTCAGCATTTCACGCAGTCGTAATGCTCCGAGTCGATAGTTTTTGGAGAACAGCACGTCTCCATGTTGTACTAATAAAAGTTCAGTGGTTCCTCCCCCGATTTCAGTAACGATGGTTCGTGCTTCGTCCAAATTGGGTTTTGCAGTCAGGTAAGGCCGAATTCCCTGGTAGGTAATCCGGTTCACTTCGGCTTCATCCAGAGGTGCGACTTCAAAACCAGTCGCGATAAAAATTCGGTCGGTAAATGCAAGTCGATTGTCGGCTTCTCGAACAGCACTCGTGGCGACAACACGAATTTGATCATCGCGAGTAATCTGATATTCGTCCAACCTGCGTCGATAGCTTTTGAGAATTCGTACACACTCTTCCATTGTCGGTTTTTGAATATTACGGGTCTGAAAAGTATCTTCACCAAGTGTCACTGCTTGAGAAAGCCTCTCCAGTGTATTGACGCTGCCGTCTTCTTTAATTTCTGCGATGGCCATGCGAATGGCTCCCGTACCGATATCGATTACAGCGATCAATCGATTGGGAGCCGAATCTGGACGATTGGAACCGGCAGTCGTTTCGGCGAGTGGTGAATCTTTTGTGTTCATACTTTCGTTTCAATTCTCAACGATGGCGTTTCTTGAATCACTTTTTGTGCCCAAGCCGCGGCTCCCATCACAGTGGAGTCATCCCCTAATTGGGCGGCTACGACTTTAAACGAATCTTTAAATGTTGGCATCACTTTCTCACGAGTGGCTTCAGCGACTGCTGGTACTATCAGATCGGGCATGGCTTCGATCAATCCGCCTCCCAGAACAATTACTTCAGGCGAGAATGTATGCACCATATTCCCGGCAGCGATTCCGATATATTTTGCTGCACGTAAAATAATTTTTTTAACGCTTTCATCTCCTCCTTGAACTGCAGCAGCTAGGATTCCACTCCTGATATCAGAGAGATCGGTTCCTGCCAGCTCACGTAACTTAGGTGCATCACCACGATAAGCAGCCTGTGCCGCAGCTGCTGATATTGCCAGGCGACTGGCAAACACTTCCAGACATCCATACTGACCGCAGCCACATTCGGGGCCACTGGGTAAAACTTTAGTATGGCCAATTTCCATGCAGGAGCTTTTACTTCCCTGGACCAGTTGACCACGATAAACGGCCCCTCCTCCGATCCCCGTTCCGGGGAAGATACCCATTGAAGAAGTAGAATCTTTGGCCGCTCCAAAACGGTATTCACCGAAAACACCAGCATCGACATCGTTGCAAATGACAACGGGACAACCAAACTCTTTTTCCAGTACTTCTTTGACGGGAGCATCATACCAACCCAGATTGGGGGCTTCGAAGATAACCCCTTTTTTTAGATCCAATGGACCCGGGCAGCCGACGCCAATGCCCGCTAACCCCTCTGGCTTCAGATTGGCTTCTTCCAGAGCCTGATGGATTGTTTGCGCGATACGCTCCAAGCCAGATTCCACGCCTGAATGACCTTTGGTCTTTCTCCGTTTTCTGCCCAAAGTTTGGTATTCAGAATCGAAGATTTTTGCGAGCATTTTGGTCCCACCCAAATCAAAACCAGCCCAATATTGTTTACCGGCGTTAATTGAATCAGTAGACATGTATTACTTTTTCTATGTTAAGGATTTTGTCTTCACTCGAATCAAATTAACGGCATGGCTTTGTTCGTGTGTATGATGTGCCTTCGAGCTACCTCTAGTATACAGTAAAGCTCATATGTCGTGTATTCTGATGAATTTAGAACTTAATAAACAAGTAAGGAGTATGAATTTTTATAATCGTACCAATAATGTAGATTTGTATCAGAGATTATCCCTTTGAAACTCGCACACTCTAACAATTCAGCTCTTTCAATAGTTTAAGAGAATGCAGCACGCGGTTGACTTTTGAGACAGCCGCCGCTTGGATAAACTGTCTTTTTGCGAGCTTTCTCAACAGAGATCTCAAAAAACACCCCATACTATACATCAACTTACTACACCCCGGGATTCCTTCCATGTATTTCCAGTTTCCCTGTGAAAAATGTTCCAAGAAACTCAAAGTTCGTGACGAAAATATAGGCAAAAAGGTCCGATGTCCGTATTGCCACCATGCAATGTTAGTGAAACGGCCGGAAACACCAATGATTGACACGTCCGTTGATCTATCCTCTTCGAGTTCTTCCGGCCCTACTACAAAAACCTCAGGCAGCCGAGGCAGTAAGAAAGCCGCATCCAGTGGCTGGGCTGACGGAACCGAAGTCAGCCTTTCCAAAAGTGCTACAATTGCGCTTGTGACTTCAATCGCATTTTATGTGTTGATTTTTCCGATTCGGGGTTATTACCTGGGTGAACTCTTTCTAGACCGCGGATGGGTTCCGTTTGTGCTTGTGTTTCTGATGAGTTGGTCCGGTGCGATTCTGTTTCTAAAGTCTCGCAAGTTAGCCAAGCAAAAAGACTCGATGCTCTTTGATACACTGCCGATTGATATTTCAGAAGAAATTTCAGAAAAGACGGTCTCAAAATTCATTGAACATGTGAATGGACTTCCCGTTGATCCTCGTGAAAGTTTTTTGATCAATCGAGTCTTGCGAGGTTTAGAGCATTTTAGTGTTTTAGGAAGTAGTTCCGAAGTCTCCAGCCGATTACAGTCACAATCAGAAATTGACGCAACCGCCATTGATTCCAGTTATACCATGCTCAAAGTATTTATTTGGGCCATTCCGATCCTGGGATTCATTGGTACCGTGATGGGGATCAGTGAGTCTGTGGGAAGTTTCTCTGGATCCATGGATGCGGCTCAGGATATCTCTGTCTTGAAAGATTCTCTAAACGGTGTGACCGGTGGGTTGTCAACTGCCTTCGATACGACATTGGTCGCACTGGTGATGAGTATGCTCGTTATGTTTCCCAGTAGTTCGATGCAAAAATCGGAAGAAGATCTACTCAATTGGGTTGATGAATACTGCAACGAAAACCTGTTAAAGCGGCTTAAGGAAAGTGATCATGCCAGTAGTGGCTCTGAGAAAGATCATCGACGTCTGATTCAGCGAACGATAGATAAGGCAATGGCCGACCATCATGCAGAGCTACAAACCTGGACTCAGAAACTGGAAGGCATCGGCAGTACCCTGTCTCAGCAAGTTATGAAGTCCTGGGGCAAAATCGATGATAAAATTCGGACCCAACAGGAAGAACAACTCAATAAAACCCAACATGTCATTGAGAAGTTGACTGCAGAGCACAATTCTGTAATGGAACAAATGGAAGTAGTGCAAGCAAAAATGACGGAACTCCAGTCCGAGCAAGTTACTCAACTAGAAAAAATGAATGGCGATGCAAATGAGATGGCGCAAGCCGCAGAAGTACTTTCTCAGTCCTTCAATGGTGTGCAACAGGGGTTAAACGGGCTCAACACAGTTTTGGCTGACTTGGGAGAAAAGCAAGTGCTCATTCAGCAAGTAGAAGCACCTCGTAAAAAATGGGGGCTCTTCGGTAGTTCAAGGAAAGTACGATAGCGTGGCTAAAAAGAAGAAAAGCAATGAAGACGCGGTTTCATTGTTTCCGTTTCTGAGTATTCTGGCATGTGTGATCGGTGTGTTGACACTCATGATCACAGCGCTCGCGTTAAGTCAAATGGATAATCAGGACGATTCCTGGAAGCGTGCCGAAGAATTTGAACAACAACAGAAAAAAATTGAAGCGAAACAGGAAGAAATCGATCAGGTGAAAGACCAGATCGAAGATATTTCAAAATTGAACCGTGATTTGATTTTAGCCTTGGAAGAGTTAAAGAAACTCAAACAGGAAAAAAATAAAATACCGAATGAGATCAGCCCGGAGGAAAAAGTCAAACTACTGGCAGAGGCCAATCGTCTTGAAAAACGCATCGAAGAGATCAAAGACGATCCTATGGAGCTTCAGCAGGAAATTGATAAGCTCAAAAAGGAATTAAATAAACGGGAAAATCCTGTGGCCGCTGAGGTGAGAATTCAATCAGGTGGTACGGGAGTAGACCTGAAGCCAACATTTATTGAATGTACAAAAAACGGAATCGTCGTCCTGGATGGTCCTGCAAAGTCCTTACGAGTCCGTAGAGATGACCTAAGGAAAAGTCTACCGTTTGTTGAGCTGCTCGATAAAATCGGTGCGCAAAAGAAAGGGACTGTGATTTTTCTGGTTCGCCAGGATGCGGTTTACACTTATAACATTGCTTCAAGTGTAGCCCGTTCTCGCTATTGCCCGAATGGAAAATTACCAGTCGAAGGGAATGGAAAAATTGACTTGAGCAGGTTTAAAAACACTACTGGCTAAAGTTAAAGTAGAAGCTCAACAAAAAATCCCTGTCGATGAAGTTCGGCAGGGATTTTCTATTTCACTCGAATTCAAATTTGTGTCTATTTTTTCAAATCATAGCACATTAACACATCCTGCTCTCGCAGATAAAGTTTCCCACCACAGATGACAGGTTGTGCCCAGGCTTTGCCCAACACCTGGTCTGCTTTGAAGCTGCCTTTCAAGATGTATTCTTTGGGAGTCGCTTCAATTAAAGCTAAATCACCACTTTCATAGCGGAAAATCAAATTTCCATCGGCAAAAGAAATCGCAGCGGAGCCTGAACCTTCACCACGAATCCTTCCGCCCCAGACCACTTTGCCCGTTTTCAGATTAATACAGATCGGAAACCCTTTTCCATGTCCATGTCCGCAATAGATGTGACCATCGTGCAGAATCATGCCTCCATGATGGTTTTGCAACGTTTTGGCGTTCAGAAAATAAACTTCTTCTGCCTTGATGCCGTCTCCGTCTTTGGACAATTTTACCAGTGCACTGCCGGTTCCATATCCAGTTGAACAAAAAACATAATCTCCAGAGACGATCGGAGTTGGAATATTGGCAACTTTATTTGCAACAGGATTATAATTCCAAAGCAGTTTACCATCACTGGCACGCACGCCAATCAAACCTCTACCGGTGAGTTGGACATATTGTTTTACTCCGCCAGCATTGGAAATCACGATTGAGGAATAGCCGGCTCCATCTTTCCCTTTTTCTCCCAGGTCTGATACTGAAGTTTTCCAGACTTCTTTTCCTGTGGTTTTATCCAGGGCAACAATCATTGCATCTTCCCCGCCGGGAGTACACAAAACCAGATTGCCGTCTACCAGGGGAGATTCTGAAAAGCCCCAGCCAGACATCATTTTTCCATCCCACTCTTCTTCAAAGGTTTTCGTCCAGATAATTTCTCCATCGGCGACACTAAGACAAGAGATCGCACCATTCGTAGAAATCGCATACAGCCGATCTCCATCGATGGAAGGTGTGCAACGCGCACCGGGATAACCGTGCTTGGGGTTCGAATCAATGAGATTCGTTTTCCATAAAATTTTGCCATCATCGGTGTTGACTGCGATCACGGCCTGGCCTTCGGGAAGATTACCGGTTGTAAATAAACGGTTATCCTTAATCGAAACACTGGCATAACCTTTGCCTAAACCAGTGGCTGTCCAAACCAGCTTGGGGGGATGTTCATTCCAATCCTGAATGAGTCCTGTATCTGTGGAATGATTCTGGCGGTCTGGTCCTCTCCATTGTTTCCAGGACTTTGAGAGTTGAGTACGCTCGGCAGAATGAGATGACAATGTGAGTCCACTAACCAGCAAAGCTGCCAAAAGTAGGCGAACGGGCATCGAGTCAGTCATAGTGAATTAATCCTTTTGTGAGATCTTGGAGATCGGGTGGGTTGTTAAATTTGAGACCCATGTTGCTCGTTTCAGCTTGTGGAAGCTGAGCTATGGCCTCTCGGGGAATGACACAGATTCAATTCATTGTCAGTAATTATATGCGTCTGCACGAGTGGCTGCAATCAATGACTGAAAATTCCTGTACAAGATGCCAATGATCGTGGATCAGTCTGAGAAAATTAAAGAGAGCTGAGGGGGAAAATCAGTTTTTGGGGTCATCAGTGAACCAGCAATGCTACTCCACTTACTTTATAGACTTTGCTATCTGGCTCTGTAATTCATCTAGTGAAATTTCCGTGATGCGAAAGATTTTCAAGGACGTTGCTTCGCCTTTATATAGCTCGATTTGCGACCGTTTCAGTTTAAGGCCTTCATGAATGACTTTAAGCAAGGCTTTGTTTGCTTTTCCCTTCTCGGGGATCTGCGTCACACAGACCTTGAGCCGACCATCGTGTATACCGTCAATCTGATTCTTACTGGATCTGGGCTGAGCCTGAACAGGAAGTAGAACGGCCGTGCCGACCACCTCAAGCTTTACTTCTTCGGTCACGTTAATTTCTCAATATCCTGCTTATTATTTTAAGCCCTCGTATAGCGCACTACCTATGCGTACGAGAGTCGCCCCTTCTTCTATTGCGACTTCAAAATCTCCACTCATCCCCATCGAGAGCTCCTTCAATTGTATCTTTGCAGGTGAACTTGCCTGAAGTTGACTTCGCAATTCTGATAGTTCATGAAAAACAGGTCGTGCTAATTCTGGATCTTGATGATGAGGTGCCATTGTCATCAGGCCGTCTATACAGACATGTGATGCGGTATAAATCGATGCCCAATTAGCAAGGAGATCTGCTTTGCTAAAGCCTTTTTTATTCTCTTCACCGGCAAGATTCACTTCGATTAGAACATGTGGCTGTAATCCACATTCGGCGGCAATGCGATCAATGGTTGACAGCAACTTCAAAGAATCAACAGAGTGAATAAGGCTACTATTCAGAATTGTGCGTCTGACCTTATTGCGTTGCAGGGGGCCAATAAAATGCCAATGCAGATCATCTGGCAGCATGGCGGCACGCTCATTAAGTTGCTGAGTTCGGCTTTCACCTAAATGGGTACAGCCCAATTCAAGCAATATTTTCACCCATTCCATTTGGGCATATTTTGTAACGGCCACTAATGTTACCGATTCTGAATTGCGCTGGCAGCGTAAGCAGGCCGCTTTGATTCGACTTTGGATTTTTGAATAGTTATTTTGAATGATGCCGTTCAGGCCTTCCATTCCCGGGCTTTCCACTACTTAGGTTAAGACGTAACGTCTCATGAAGAGGTAGAACCAGATAAGACAATTCTGGTCGATTTCAACTAAGAACACGAGCAATGAAGCGGATTAAATAACCACTTTTCCAAGAAACTTGACTCCATACTCCCAGAACTTTTCTTCTTCAATTTCTTTTCGTCTCACAATTTCTGAACGAAACCAGCTCACCTGATCGTCGGTTACCGGAACTCCCACAAGAATTTCGGTCTGATGTATTGGAAAGGGATAGACGAATGAAAGACCAGATTGAGAAATTGAGCGAGACCAGACATTGACGGTATTGACACTACATTCATCAAAAGGTGTATTGTTTGAACTTGAAATAGGAACGTCGTTTGGAATTGAAATCATCACAATCCCACGAAAGTCCTTGCGTTCATGGACTCGTTTTTCTGAGTAATGGACGCTCATTCGCTTTTCCAAGTGGTCCAGCGAATCCAGAACGCGCGATAAAGCACGATTCTGTTTTTCAGAGTACTGATCCAGATTAAGAAGGCACATCAGCCGCGTGTTTAAAGGGCACATTGGCCAGCATCCACCTAAAAAATGAGAAATTGAAAACGATTAAATTTGAGTTGATTTAAACGAAGGTATGATTTGTATATCTCTGCATACAAAAAATATAGGTCGTATCAGAGTACAGTCAAATCCCTCCTTATACGAATTATTAAACAATCATCATTTATTGCATTAAGTAAATTATTTTAAACGCTGATATTTAAACAGTTTCCAGCGTACTCAAAAACTTTTTCAGACTGTCGACTTCTTCATTTAAGCACTCTACAAATTGCTCAGCAGCACCTGCATTTCCAGAATCGATAATCTCCTTTACAGCGTCTTTTAAACTTTGTGTGGGGGTATATAAATCTAATGATTTTCCAGCAGCAGTGGGGGCTCCCATTGCCATATCTTTTAATGTTTGTTCGAGTTCATCCTGGTCTAATGGCTTGAACATAATCTTGCCGACACCTAGTTCTTTCGCCAGCTTAAGTCGTTGGACATCTTTATCTTGAGAATTTTTTTGCATTCTCAAAGCAGTCATCAGAACAAACTGGGGAGGATCTAGTTCTCCTTCATCGGTAAATCGTTCTAGATTCTGTGCTTCTTGAAACAAGTCCACGCCATCCATACCACGCATCATCAAATCAGTCACGACAATGCTGATATCATTATCAGTTTTCAGGTAATTCAATGCTTCATATCCGGAAGTCGCCGAACAAGCGGAATAACCAAATTTTTCTATAAGTCGTGTATGGAAATGACAAGTATATCCAACATCATCAACTACTAAAATTTTCATAAGGGTTGCCTTTGGGTTTATCCTACATGCTGATGAGAAGCTGGAACGTTGTAACACTCTTGAGCCATCAATGCTTTTATTTCTAAAATCAATTGAGTGATTTCTTTTTCCAGTAAACAATATTTGCCTTGGGATTCTTCAATGTGATTGGATTTCCCATCATTTTCCAGTGATTGTAAAAGTAAATAGGGCTCCAGTTTTGTATAATTCCCCACTGTTCCTTTACACGCGTGAGCTGCCTCAGCTATAGCTTGAGCATCATTTTCTTCAATGGCCTGCTTAATTTCCTGCATCTGCTTGGATACGCAGCCCAAAAAAAGTTCGATCAATTCTGAGAGAAATTCAGTATCCCCCATTGCCATATCGAGTACTTGCTCCCGATTAATCAATCGCCAGCGCGCTCCTGTGAGTGATGGAGTTAAACTTGACATGTTTTAAAAGTCCTTTTGTAAATAAGCGTATCACTAAACCAAGGCCCAAAGCCGTTGAACGGACAGCGCTCCTAGCGAGCAGAGAAATAGAATGCAGGCCTGTTATCAAGATTAGTTTCTAATTTTGATGAAGGATTAAGATCATCGATAACTAATCCAGAAGGAGGGATGTACTGGTATCGATTGTGTGGACATTACTGATTGATGCAAATATGAGGAGGTCTGAAGCGAAGAAATCTTGTATGGTAACTAGAATTAATACAGCTATGATAGCACACAATTAGAGTTGAATATCCGATTAAATCATACATGAATATACAGTGACAACGCCGTGACTTAAATCTGAAAATCATCGGAGGAAACCGAGCGTTTCAGTTCATCAAGGACTTCTCGAACTTGTGCTTCCGGGATCTCTTTGAACACTTCGACGCGACCCAGACAAGTTGGAAGTACAAACCGTAGTTGCCCCCCTACTGTTTTCTTATCTAACTTCATACGATCGATAATGTCGTCATTGCTGAGCTGAGTTCCTTCGGGCAATAGTGTTGGCAAACCCAATGCCTGCAACAGATGAACTTGACGTTCTGTTTCCTGATGGGAGATTAAGTTCAGTTTTTCTGCTAGATAGCTGGCATAGATCATGCCAATGGAGACGGCTTCGCCATGCATTAGTTCTCCATAACCACAGAGGGCTTCAAATGCGTGTGCAAAGGTATGACCATAATTGAGTATGGCCCGTAGTCCGGTTCGCTCATGTTCGTCTTGTTCCACAACTTCAGCTTTGAGTTCACAACTACGGGCAATTACCTTGCGCAGCACCTCCGCAGAGCGTTGATTCAGCCCATCGATATTCTGTTCAAGATATTGAAAAAAACGTGCATCAAGAATCACACCATATTTAACAACTTCTGCCAAACCGCTACGATAATCACGATCTGGAAGTGTTTCGAGTGTTGAGGTATCGATGAAGACTCCCAATGGTTGGTAGAAAGCACCAATGAGGTTTTTGGCCTGAGGATGATTGACGCCCACTTTCCCTCCGACAGAACTATCGACGTGCGCTAACAGTGAGGTTGGGACTTGAACGAAAGGTAGCCCACGAACATAGGTTGCTGCTACAAATCCGGCTGCATCACCTATCACTCCACCCCCAACGGCAATCACGATTGTCTGTCGATCAGCCTTCATGGCTACCAGTCGATCATACAGGTCAGATATGACAGCCAGTGATTTGGATTTCTCTCCTGGTTCAATAACCGCAGTTTCCCATTTCCAGCCGCGCGTTTTCAGACTCTTTTCAACTTTAGAAGCATGCAATGTTGCAAGATTTTCGTCTGTTATGATCAGTGCCGATTTGTTTCCTTCTGCAACTGTATTTCGAAAAGCAGGATTATGATTCAACCAACTTTCCAGGGTTTCAGCGAACTGATCAAACCTGTCACTGACTACCGAAATGTGGTAACTCCGCGGTCCCAAAGCAACATTCACATCAATACAATCAGAATTATCAGGCACTATGTATCCTTCAGCGTTACAAAATCGGGGAAGTCAATAGGATAAAGCCGCAATCACTGTTTTTTCATTTCAGTGAATCATCAATTCTCTATCGTATCTTTGCAATGCTCTGAAGTCACGTCGGAAGATCCTAAAAACGAACTCCCAATCAGGTTTTTCATGGTGAGCGCGTGACAATTTTAAATCGATTGCTAAAATTATTCTGAACATGACCAAACCAATCGACAGTCAGATTGAGTCGATGCAGGATCTGGTTCCCGTTTTAAGCCAAAGCGAAGGATTCGCAGCAGTTGTTGCAGCCCTCCAATCAGGTCAGAGTGGGACGATTGACGGAGCCTGGGGAGGATCGTGCGCGCTGACTGCTGCGGCAATTGCCGAATCTCTAAAATCCCCCTTACTAATCGTACTTCCGCGCTTGGGAGAAATTGATGAATTTGCGGGTGACTTTGCCAGTTTTCTGGGAAGAATTCCTGAAATATTTCCGGCCTGGGAGACCTTACCGGGTGAGTATGATGTAGCCGATTCGGTCTTTGGAGGGCGCTTGCGTGTACTCAATCAGTTAGGACAGGCAGATACCCATACGGTCCAAAAGCCGCTTGTGATGGTGTCTTCCTTCCCTGCTCTTCTACAACCGGTTCCTAGCCAAAGTGAACGGCGCGAAGCCACCCGTACTATCAAGGTCGGAGACGAAATTGATACCGATGCTTTTATGAGCTGGCTCATTGAACGCGGTTTCGAACGAACCACTGCGATCGAACTCCCTGGGGAATTCAGTATGCATGGTGGGATTCTCGATATTTTTTCTCCTGATGCCACACTTCCCATTCGTATCGAATTTTTTGGTGATGAAGTCGAATCGATCAGACGGTTTGATGTAGAAACGCAGCGAACAGTTGAAACCTGCCAACAAGTCGATCTCATTCTGGTTTCACCCGTGTCATCTGATCAGAAACGTTCACAACATCGGACAGTGGTGGCTCAGAGTGAAGAAGAACCGGTAGCAGAAAACCTGTTGGATAACTTGCCTGCCGATACTCGCATTGTGTTAATTGAACTTCCCGAACTGATCGAAGAAGGTAAACGTTATCTGGAACGTCTTGAAAATCCGCGTGGACTATTCAGTGTACCAGCGACTTTGTCTCGTTGCACTGATTTTCCTTCTGTGACAATTGCTCCGATTTCGGCTGAATCGACTGAGGTATCTTGCCATTTGCAGATTGAATCGATCGAACGGTTTACACGCGCCAAGTCCGAAATGATCGAAGAGCTGAACTCGATTACTGGGGTTCAGGATCGAATTCTGATTTGCTGTCATAATCAGGGTGAAGAAGATCGTTTGCAGGAAATACTAGGTGAGTCTGATCTCGATATCACCGATCGCATTACGACTTGTATCGGAAATCTGGCATTAGGTTTTCGGATAGTGCCCGAACATCTTGTCGTTCTCAGTGACCATGAACTCTTCGGACGAGCTGACATCAGACATAAACCCAGAAAGCGAAAAGTCGAAAGTCGGGCGATCGACAGCTTCCTGGATTTAAATGTGGGGGACTTTGTCGTTCATTTGTCACATGGTATTGCACGTTTCAAAGGGCTTGAACTGCTTGAAAAAGAGGGACATCGCGAAGAACATCTTTCTTTAGAATTTCGTGACAAAGTGCAGATGTATGTTCCCGTGTCTCTGGTTCATTTGGTGCAAAAATATATTGGTGGTGGAAAACATATACCACAGCTTTCGAAACTAGGAACCAAAGGCTGGGCTAATAAAAAAGAAAAAGCAGCGCAAGCCGTTCGAGATATGGCCAGCGACATGTTGCGATTGCAGGCAATGCGGTCTGCACAACCAGGGCTGGCGTATCCCCTCGATAGTCATTGGCAAAAAGAATTTGAGGCTTCGTTTCCCTACACGGAAACAGAAGACCAATTGCATGCGATCAATGATGTGCGACTCGATATGGAACGGCCTCAACCCATGGATCGTCTCATCTGTGGTGATGTCGGTTATGGCAAAACAGAAGTTGCTATTCGGGCCGCCTTTAAAGCCATCGATGCAGGTAAGCAAGTTGCTGTTCTGGTCCCTACGACAGTTTTAGCCGAACAGCATACCCGCACTTTCAGTGAGCGCATGGCCGATTATCCGATCACAATTGAAGGCCTGTCTCGTTTCAAAACCAAAAAAGAACAGAGAATCATTCTTGAAGGGATGGCCTCCGGTAGTGTTGACCTGGTTATTGGAACGCACCGCTTAATTCAGAAAGATATTAAATTTAAAGATTTGGGATTGTTGATCATTGATGAAGAACAACGCTTTGGTGTAGAGGCGAAGGAAATGCTGAAACACCTTAGATTGCAAATTGAAGTGCTGACTCTTAGTGCGACACCGGTACCTCGTACACTACATATGTCTTTATTAGGGATACGTGATATTTCTAATTTGACGACAGCCCCCCGTGATCGCGTTCCCATCGAAACCAGAATCACTCGCTTCGATCCCGAACTGATTCGGCATGCGATGGTCCGTGAACTGAATCGAAATGGGCAGGTTTACTTTGTGCACAACCGTGTTCATGATCTTAAGACTTACGCAGATCGAATCCAGCAGATAGTTCCCGAAGCTAACATTGGCATTGGTCATGGGCAAATGAAAGAATCAGAGCTTGAAACGGCAATGCTCGACTTTGTTTCAGGAAAAAACGATATCTTCGTTTGCACGACCATCGTAGAGAGTGGGCTTGATATTCCAAATGCGAATACGATTTTCATTCACGATGCCGGGAATTATGGACTATCTGATCTACATCAGTTAAGGGGACGCGTTGGTCGATCACATCATAGAGCTTACTGTTATCTATTGCTCCGCGATGGTCAGATATTGACTCCTGTTGCCGCCAAGCGACTCAAAGCCATTGAGGAATACAGCGAGCTCGGTGCCGGCTTCAAAATTGCCATGCGTGATCTAGAGATTCGAGGAGCCGGTAATATTTTGGGGACGGAGCAGAGTGGGCACATCGCCGCTGTTGGCTATGAACTTTATTGTCAACTTTTAGAGAATGCTTGCAAAAAACTGAAAAATGAGCCCATTCGGGAACATCACCATGTCGCCATTGATTTACCTTGTACTGCATTCCTCCCCTCGGATTTCATTCCTCCTGGCCGAATCAAAATTGAAATTTACCGAAAATTGTCAGCGGTTCGCTCACTTGAAGAACTTTCCGAGCTGGAAGAGGAAATCCAGGACCGATTTGGGAATATTCCCAATCCTGCATGTAACTTAATTCTTTTAAAGGAATTACAGATCCTGGCGCAACTCTGGCAAGTTGACAGTATTCGGCTGGAAGATCATTTTGCGGTTTTGGGTTATCGGGATAAAAATCATATGCTCGCTTTGGTAAAAAGTAATCAAAATCGAATACCTATTCGCATCGTAGATCATAAGTCGGCATATATTCCACTACCTAGTTCTGCCGTAAATGTTGAAGCGGTCATGCAAGAGCTCAAATCGGTATTGCAACAAAGTTTTGATCTGACCTATAATCCCGCACCATCGCCCTGATAGGTCGAAAAAACGAGTTTTTTAAGTCGTTTGCTTCCTGGATGGATGATATCGATTTAGTAATGATTTGTTTCCCTCCCTTACAATTCCTTTGTAATTTGACTTATTACTGAATCTTATTTTTAAAGTCTCTCTAATTCCCGGAAAATTAATTCGTTCATCGACTGCAGGATGCTATTAATGCGCTACGCGCAATTATATTTTTTGTTTGTTGTTTCAATGAGCCTAGTAGGTTGCGAGACTACCCCTAAGGTAGACAATCCTGTTCTGGGGCCGCCACCTCCACGTCTGGAGTCTGCTCTCAAGCAACAAAAGCTAAAGCAGTCCGAGTATGCTAATAGAACTCCCGATAGAAAAAATCTCCTGTCGGGAGATTTTGAAGACTCAGAAAATCCCTTTGAAACTCGTATCATCACGGCTTCAACGACCTCATCCAGCATCTCCTCCGAGAGTTCGCCTGAAGATTCTGAAGAACCTCTGACTGACAGCACTGTGGTTGCGATGGTCAATGGATCTCCCCTTTTTGTGTCAGATGTCATTGGAGTTTATGATTTTCAACTCCAGCAGGCTGAACAGAGAATGCCACCTGAAGAATACCAAAAATTGCGACGTGCCCTCATTAAACGTGACCTGAAAGGGCATATTGAGCGTCAATTATTGATCCATGAAATGAAAAGTACTCTTAAAAAAGAACAGTTGGAAATGCTTCAGGAACACTTGGAAACCGCATTTGAAGAAGAGCGAATTCCTGAACTACAAAAACAATTGAAAGTAAATTCTTCTCAGGAGTTGGAAGAAATATTGAACAATCAAGGTCGTTCAATTTATTCTGAAAAAGAACTTTTTATGAAACAGCAATCAGCTATCCAGTTTATGGCAGTCAAAGCGAAGGCGACTAACGATTTCAGTCGTGAAGAAGTTCTTGCTCGCTATAAGGCAAATATTGAAGATTATGCAGTACCATCCAAAGTCCGTTGGCAACGTATTCGAATTTCATTCAAAAAGCACGGCGGTAAGGAAAAAGCCATTGCTGTACTGCATGAAGTGATCCATAAACATCAGGCAGGTGAAGATTTTGGTGAGTTAGCCAAACAATATTCAGATGGAACACGCGCTGAGAAGAACGGTCAATGGGGATGGACTCGCAGTGGGAGTCTGGCCGAGCCAGACATTGAAAAGGCGCTATTCGAGTTACCTGTAGGACAAGTCAGCCAGGTATTTGAAACACCAAATTCCTATCAAATTGTAAAAGTTAATGGTCGTAAAGAGGCTGGATATACTCCTTTTGCTGATGTGCAGGGGAAACTCGAACAAACGATGATTACAGAAGCGCGTATGAAAGCGACAAAGGAAATTTTGGACTCTTTATATGCGAAAGCCGTGATCGAAACGAAATTTAAAATCGAAGATGAAAATGTAAAACCTACAAATAGCGAAGCTCATTAAACCAAAAACATGAGCACAAATTTAAGATCTACCTTATAAATGACAGCCTGAAAAAATAATTTGAAAACTATGCAAATTTTTTTGAAATATTTGTCATAACCATATTGACCTGATTAGCACAAATCAATTATTACCCGCACTCACTTCTCTCAATTCTTAAATACAATTCTACTACTCATATCTCTCACTACCATTTGTTAGTTTTGTCGACTGACAAATATTAATAAGACATCTCGTATTTCTAAAATCCTGATTGGCTGTACAAAATTCGTATGGTACTAAATTGGGATTTCAGATTAAAATTCCTACCCACACTAGATAGCGAATTGGAAGTCATGATGACTCCTCAAAAAAAACATAATCAAAGTTGGTGTTCTGGCTTGAAGGAGGGACCTACATTGGGCAAGGCATTTGGAGTACTAGCCTGTACGACGCTGATCGCAGCGTCAATGTGGCTGGCCAATCTTGGCAACACGACCAGGAAGGTCGCTGCTGACGTTGAGAAGAATGGTCAACCGATCTCTGGGCGTCAACAACGCTCAGCTCGTTACTATTTGAGTCTTGGGACTCAATATTACGAGAGAGGACAATTCGCTGAAGCAGTAGAAGTGCTGGAAAAAGCTTCTGTTTCTCCAGGACGATTGTCATCTGCAGAATTTCGAAAGATGAACGAGTACCTTGGTCGTGCTCGTCAGCGAGCGGCAGCTCCTCATAAGAAACAGATCGTACGAGCACAGTCGCCTACCTCCGATACAGGATTTTCTACCAACGTTTCAAATCGAAGTGGAAAGTCTCCTGCAGAGATGAAGCAACTTGCCCGCCAATTGCTGCAGTCTGCTAGGGAAGACATTAAGCTGAATGCATTTGCCAAGGCTCGCCAAAAAGCAAGTCAGGTTGTCTCCATGCGTTTGGAATATGGTCCTTTTGATGAACGCCCGGAACAAGTTCTGGCTGCAATTGCGCGTGCAGAACAACGCAATCAAAAAGATTCACCCATTCAACAGGCTGGTGGATTTTCAAATCAGAACTCACATGTTGTTCAAGTTGCGAATGAAGAATCAACAAACGGCAATGCTTTTGGAAATCCCTTTGATGGAAGTCAAACTCAAAATTTAACAGAAAAGCAACAAGCGACAGCACTCTTGAAGCAAGCACGACAGGCATTGAATGCAGGTCACTATGATGATGCCCGCACGCTTGCTATCCAGGCTCAGGACTATGATATTGCTTATAAACTGTTCGATGAACGGCCTCAACACATTCTGGCTGAAATCGAACGAAAAACCGGTGCTAAAATTTTTGCCGGTCAATCTAAACGGTCAATGCCAATTGCTCAGGCTTCACCTAACGGTTCTGACAAAGACCGAGCCGCTCAATTACTAAAACAGTCACGCGCTGAGCTACAATCAGGTCGCTATGACTCGGCCCGTGAACTAGCGCTTCAAGCAAGTCAGCTTGAAGTTGCCTATCGATTATTCGATGATCGACCAGAGTTGGTACTCGATGAAATCAAGCGTGCCCAGGCAGGCAGTGGTTCTTTGGCAGCAGCCAATACTGGCCGCTCTGCAGTGACTGTTCCAGAGGGATCACCTAAAGCACAGGCAACAGAACTACTGCGACTTGCGCGACTGGATATTAAAAAGCGAAACTTTGATAATGCCCGTCAGAAAGTGAGTCAGGTACAGCAAATGCAAGTCTCTTACGACTTGTTTGATGACCGACCAGAATTGGTACTTGCCGCTATCGATCGAATTTCTGATGAAGCAGCCACTAGTTCCGGCATCAAAGGTTTGCAACAAAATCAAGACGCGGTACGTCCCCGTATCAATCGTTTGATGGAACGGGCACAGGTTGCCTTGCAACAAGGGAATAAAGATGAAGCTTTGATGCTTGCTTCATCGGCTCAAAAACTTGCTCAGACTCTCAGAGTGAAATTTTCACCTGGCAGTGAATCTCCGGCTGAATTCATCCAACGTGTTGGTATCAGCTCTGAGACTAGGTTGAATCCGGGAACCACTCAATCTACTAAAGGTAATTCCAACCCCGAGTATGCACGACAATTGATTGCATCTGCTCGTGAAGATCTTGCCAACAACAGAGTGGAAGAAGCACGACAAAAAGCGGAAGCAGCACAAAAGATTGATACTGCTTATACTCTGTTTGAAGATCGTCCTGAACAGGTTCTGGCAGACATTCGCAAGATGGCAGGTCAACCTGGTGGGCTCTCTCGTGAACAGCTTTATGCTGCAGAGAAAGAACGTAAGAAGCAGTTTTCACAGAAACTAATCGCTCAGGCAAGAACTGATATCAAAGCAAGACGTTTTGAGTCTGCTCGTGTCAATGCTCAGGAAGCATTGAAGGTCGGTGCGGAATTCAAACCAGGTGAAGACAGTCCTCAGGCGATCCTGAGAGATCTGGAAAGTAACTTTGGAGCAGAGCCTGCTCAAGTCGCTCAAATGAAAAACAATGAGGCAAGTGAAATCGCCGTGATTCACCCTGGTGCTTCAGCATTAGAGCTTTACAACCTTGGAATGCAGCGGTTGGGTGAAGGGAACCGGAGCAGCGCTTATCAGGCGTTTCTAGCTGCTTATCAGTCTGGTGAAAAACTCGATACTCACCGTGCACAACAGCTTCAAGATGCTGTTCGCGAGTTGGCTCCCTCTCGTGCTGAGAATATTCGACTGGTTAAGAGTCAGACGTCAGCGGTTGACCCAACTGACATGAAAGAACCAAGTACAATTGATCTGGTGCAACAGAAACAGGCCATTCAATTCAGTCGTCTGCGATCTGAAGTTCTCAATGCGATTTTCAAAGCAGAAAGAATGCGTGAATCTGCTCCAACGGAAGCTTTGGGAGTGATTGACGAGACGATGTCCAAAGTGGAAAGTTCCAACCTCGATAAAAAATCGATGACGACACTCATTGGTTCTTTACAACGGACGCGTGAATCGATTGATTCTTTCCGCAAACAGGTTGCTCCTCTGGAAGAGTTGAAAAAACGTAACCAGGAAGTGAAAGACCATTACAATAAAGAAATCAAAACCAGAATTCGTGTCGAGCAAGAAGTTGCTGACCTGGTTCAGAAGTTTAATGAATTGATCGATCAGCGACGTTATGCAGAAGCTGAAGTCGTTGCCAAACAGGCTAAAGATCTTGATCCACAAAACCCTGTTACAGTAACAATGGAGTGGAAGGCACGATTCATTCGACGAGAAGAATCAAATAATGCGATGCGTGAACGCAAAGAGCAGAACGTTTGGAATCAGCTCAATGATGTCGAAGAAGCATTAGCCGACGCCTATACACCTGACATTAAATTTGGTCATGATGCTAAGGAATGGGCAGAACTAACAAAACGTCGCGATAAATATCATGCAAAAAATCATACGCAGAAAACCGAAAAAGAGCTCCAGATTGAAGAAAGCTTGGATCGTCCAGTGAATCTTCAATTTGAAAGTGAGTCTCTGGCAGAGGTGATGAACAAGATTCAGACGTTAACTGGAATCAATATTTTCCTCGATACTCAGGGATTAGAAGAAGAAGGTGTTACAACTGATGCTCCCGTTACGATAAACGTGAATGGTATCAAGTTGAGAAGTGCACTCAATCTACTCCTGGAACCATTGAACCTCTCTTATACAATTGACAATGAAGTTCTGAAAATTACCAGCCGAATTCGTCAACAGGGAACTTTGAAGACAGAAACTTATCCAGTAGCAGACCTTGTGGTTCCGATTCCCAATTTTGCTTCAAATGGAAGTATGGCAAGTAACCCATACAGCCAGATGGGGGCAGTAAGTTATGGATCAGGCTTCGGAGGAAATCAAGCGGCACCTGGGAACTTCCAGGTAGCCGACCCTGTCATGGGTGGAATCCCCGGTGGCCCTAATCCTTGGGATAACAATGGATCTACTGCTCAGGTAGCCGGTGGTGGTTCAAATATTGACTTTGATTCTCTTACGGAATTGATTGTCTCCACTGTAGAACCCGATTCCTGGGAAGAAATTGGTGGTGCCGGTAGTGTGCGACCTTTTGAAACAACTTTAAGTTTGGTAATTCGTCAAACGCAAAAAGTTCATGACGAAATTGCCAACCTGCTTGAGCAGTTAAGAAGATTACAGGACCTGCAAGTCACGATTGAAGTCCGATTTGTTACCGTTTCCGATCGATTCTTCGAGCGTATCGGTGTCGATTTTGACTTTAATGTTCAGGATACTGTTGGAGGTCCTACCATTGATGACAACGGAAACGCTGTCCCCGCCTTCGGTCAAGTAGATCTTTTAGGAAATGCAAACCAGGGCGGACAGAATCAACAAGGTGGCCAACAAGCACAACAAGGTCAAACGACGACGGGCCAGACGGGTGGACCGGGAGTTGCCCCCTTTAGTAATCCGCCCACACGAACGCTGCTCAACTTTGATACTTGGCCTAAAAAAGGTACGATTGCCGGGTTGAGTTCACCAGAATCATTTACACCAGACCTGGACGTTCAATTCCGACAGGGATCATTTGAAATCGGTGTACCGGAATTTGGTAGCTTCAATGCGAACGCAGGTGTGAATGTTGGTTTGGCAATTCTGAGTGACATCGAAGCCTTCTTCTTCATCAATGCCGCTCAGGCAGATGAACGATCAAACCTGTTGTTTGCTCCTAAAGTGACACTGTTTAATGGTCAGGTTGCCTTTGTGACTAGTAACGTATCACGTCCGTTTGTGATCAGTCTGGTTCCAACCGTAGGTGACTTTGCTGTCGGATTCACACCTATCATTGCAAACATTCCTGAAGGGGTTTCTCTGACAGTCTCAGCCGTGATCTCAGCAGACAGACGATATGTAAGACTTTCTGTTAATCCGAACTTTACCAATGTTACAGACGTCTTCACCTTCTCCTTCCAGGGAGGCACAGGTGGCATTGGTCAGCAAGGTCAACAAGGTCAGCAAGGACAACAAGGTGGCCAGCTTGGTCAACAAGGTGGCGGTAACTTTGGTAATGGTGTCGGTGCAGGTCTTGGTGGTATTGGTGGTGTCGGAGGCCAGGGTGGCGTCGGCGGTCAGCAAGGACAACAAGGTCAGCAAGGACAACAAGGGCAACAGGGACAACAAGGTGGTGGCTTAGGTACAACCACAATTCAGCAGCCCGTTGTTGAACAGGTTACTGTAACTACAACTGTCAGTGTGCCCGATGGTGGTACTGTGCTTCTCGGTGGTGTAAAACGACTCCGTGAAGGTCGCAGCATGGCGGGTGTACCAATTCTGAACAAGCTTCCTTACATCAGTCGTCTGTTTAAGAATACAGGTGTCGGACGTGAAACGGAAAGCTTGATGATGATGGTCACTCCCAGAATCATCATTCAGGAAGAAGAGGAGGAAGCACTCCTCGGATACTAAATAATAGGAATCGTCTCGCTTTCAGATGATTCTCGAAAATTGCAGATCGCGGGATCTGCAGAGGGGCTGATCGTCAGCAGCCCCGGGCTCTGGCCGTCGCGAATTCTCCCCCCCTTGATTCGCGGCGGCTTTTTTATGCTTTGAAGCCAATGCCTTAATTCATCTTGCTTCCGTTTGGGTAAATCCAAATTTCTCTTGTTACGAATGCCTGAAATCAACTAGACTTTAGTCTGTGTCGATTATAGTTCAGTTCGATTTTTAACAATAGGAATGAATAGTGTTTTCAAAAACGGCTTTCCTGATTGCAGCAAGTACCTTAGTTTCTACCATGCTCATGAACTCTCAAGCAGAAGTTTATGCGAAGGCTCCTGAAACATACCGTGTAAAAATGGAAACGACTAAAGGCACTTTCTACATTGATGTCACGCGTAGTTGGTGTCCTATTGGAGCTGATCAATTTTATAATCTGGTGAATTCCGGATTCTATAATGATTGTGCATTTTTTAGAGTGATCGAGGGCTTCATGGCGCAAGTCGGTATCAATGGTAACCCCGAGATTCAAAAAAAATGGCGTGATCAGACAATTCAAGATGATCCGGTTTCAAAATCCAATCTTCGAGGTTATGTCTCCTTTGCTAAAACAGGAGCACCACATTCAAGAACAACTCAGATTTTCATCAACTTTGGGGATAACCGCCGACTGGATAAATATGGTTTTGCCCCTTTCGGTTATATTTCAACTCAGGGAATGAAAGTTGTTGATTCTTTGTATTCAGGTTATGGTGAAGGAGCACCCAACGGGCGCGGCCCCTCCCAGGGGCGGATTCAGGAAGAAGGGAATCAATATCTGAAACAGGATTTTCCCCGTCTCGATTATATTACCAAAGCGACGATTGTGAAAAAATAAGTAGCAAATCCGAGTTGCTATTTTTCTAAATGAGGCTGAATAAAGAGAGCCTTCTTTTCACCAGGCAGTGTGAAGTCGAATCCGCAGCTTTGAAAAAATACATCAGACGACGTGACTACCATGATTTCCAAAATATTTCTTTGACGCGCTCGTTCAATACAAGCGGCAACCAGCTTTTTCCCGATACCACTACCCTGACGATGTTCTGCAACGACGAGGCTCCGAATTTCAGCCAGTTTTCGAGAATAGATTTCCAGCGAGGCGAATCCGATGATTTCCTCATCTTCAACGGCAACGAAACCCGTTTCCACTAACTCGTCTAATTCATCTGAAGTACGGGGTAGAATCTTCTCCTGTTCCACAAAAGGGATAATGAATTCAGCGAGTTTTTTAATATCGTCCTGTTTTGTAGAACGTATGTGAATATGATCTGTCATTTCAGAAGATCTTTATCTAAGAAGTAAGTATTTGAACTACATGACACTTTTCAAATCTGCCAAATTAAACCATAAATTAGGGATTTCAGAGCAGCTCTGACTGATATCGTTTTTCCAGGATGATATCGGCCCGAGTCATTCACTCTTTTTCTGAAGTCGTAAAAAGGAGGACATCTTGATGATGCAAGCTGAAGATCGATTAGTTATGGTATCCGTCAGGCCCGTTCCTGTGAATAGGACCGCAGTATAGTTAATTGCCCATGTATAAGGTAATATTCTAATGAAAAAATCTCAGTTTTTAATTTTATGCGGTGTGATTTGCCTCACTTTTTCTGGTTGTGGTGGCTATTTAAAGCCAGACGCGAAAACAGATACGATTGTAGCGGATCCCCAAACCACTTCCTCTGAATCCAGTCAAAAAGAAATGGATAGTAACATGAATGACGAAAGTGAACCTGGATACTCAACAACTCCCTCTGGATTGAAATATCGTATTGTTAGAGAGGGTAGTGATAAAAAACCCGGATCTCAAGACAGTGTCACTGTTCATTATCGTGGGACGCTGGAAGATGGAACCGAATTTGATAGCTCCTATAAACGAGGAGAAACGATTTCGTTTCCTTTAGGTGGTGTCATTAAAGGTTGGACAGAAGGCTTGCAACTCATTGGTGAGGGCGGAGAAATCGAATTGATTATCCCACCAGATCTGGGGTATGGTGCAGCCGGTTCTCCTCCTGTTATTCCAGGTGGTGCGACCCTGCACTTTAAAGTAGAACTGTTTAAAGTCAATTAGCTGACATCGCTCGATTCCAGTCAGTTATTCTATTTCATTTAGCTAAAAAAAATTCAGGAGAGTATAGTGACCCACTGCTGGCACGATGTGACTCCCGGGCAAAACCTGCCTCGCGATTTCACTGCCGTGATTGAAATCCCTACTTTTTCCAAAGTGAAGTATGAATTAGACAAAACGACTGGTCTTCTAAGACTGGATCGTATGCTTTATTCGGCAGTTCACTATCCCGCCAACTATGGATTTATTCCACAGACCCTGGCTGAAGACGATGACCCGCTGGATGTGCTGGTTCTTTGTCAGGAGCCAGTTGATCCTTTGACTATCCTCGATGCACGTGCCATTGGTGTGATGACTATGATCGACAGCGGCAAACCGGACCATAAAATTCTGGCTGTTGCCGTGAATGATCCGGAATATAATCCCTTTACGGAAGCATCAGAACTACCGCCACATCGATTGGCGATGCTGAGACGTTTCTTTCAGGATTATAAAATGCTAGAAGGGAAGACCGTCGAAGTCGAAGAGTTTCAGGCAGCTGCCGCTGCGTTTCCCATCATCGAAGATTCGCTGCAAAGATATAGCAGTCAACGCCGGCGAGGTTTTTTATAAGACTTCGATTTGATTCTAAGAGATAACAATAAAGCAGCGATTTCAAGTTTTTGAAATCGCTGCTTTTTTTATCGGTCTTGTGTTCTATAATTCAAGTCTAAATCGGGTTATCAACTCGCACATGAGCTGTAGGGATTCGAATCCTTTGAAGGGTGGCTCGAATCTTTTCCTGGATGGCAGGTGAGAGTTGTTTCAATTCGTGTGTAAAAACTTGATTCCCCAGAATCTGATTGACGTTTAATGAGGGACGATTCCCAATATGGTGATCCAATTCTACCATTCGCACAGATTTTTCTTTTGTGGAACGACTTAGAAAAACGCGAATGAAACGATTATTACCCTGCATATGTGGCTTAATTTGCAAGCGGAAACTCGCTTTCCCCCGCAGCGCCATTTTTAACTCTTTCAATCGTTCATTAATCATCATCTGCACGTGATCTGGCATATCAATCATCTGCTCACTGATCTCATTCAGATTTCCTTTAAAATGGTGTGTTTGCAGTGTGTCACTCTCATCCTGATAACTGATTTCAACAGAATATCCATCTTTAACACTCCCCACAAATAACAGACTGAGATTATGAGTCGTAGAGACCGGGATGTGACTGAGCCCTAAAGGCATTTTACGTCCTCCCAAAGGATCTGACTCAGTCGAACGGGAAGCTATTGGGCCATCCTGAGGTGGTTGTACATTTTTTGTCTTTTGCGGTTTCTGATTTTGACCAACGGGTCTGACTGAGAACTGATAATGTCGATAGAGTTTTTCTATTAATGTCACTTCGATGGTCTGATGCTTTGAGGCACGAATCACACCCAATTTAACTTTGCTGTCTTTGTCGGCTTCCATGACAAATTTACGTAGTACATCAGAAGAAGTGATGGCTTTACCATTAAAGGTGGTCAGAACATCAAACATTTTGATGCCCGATTGTTGAGCAGGAGAATCGGGAAGAACCAGTTTTACTCCCACACCCTGGCCAGCCTGTACCATTTCATTTAATTGCGCCGCTAAGGCTGCAGGTACGGGCTCGGTCACAATTCCCACGAAATTTCGCATTTCGGTTTCGCCAGTCGGGCGACTCGTCACGCGAAACGTCGTCTGCTTTTTAGTCGTTCCGGAATTCGTATTTTTTGCAGGAGCTCTCTTTGGTTGAGTTGAATTCTTGGACTTTGATTTTGTTTGGCCGGGCTTCTTTGCCTGTAAAGGATGTTCATCGGCAAAAGTAAGTTGAACCGCCAACAGAGAAAAAATGACTCCGCTTAAAAAGAACCATCGTTGCTGTTTCTTCATTGTACTGCCTTGGAAATGATTCAAAAAAAGACGTTACTTCCTCCTGAGACTCAATTCGTTCCAGAATTGGTAACTCCTTTTTTATGGCCCGTATTATAAATTCCTACTTATCCGCTAACCACAAAATTATTTATTTCAAAGTAATCAGACTCTACTGTTCGTTTCCACCCTCGTCATTAATTAGAGAGATTCGAGCCTTACTGACGGGAACAAAATCTATGGTCAATTCAGGCATCGACATCTCCACGTTCGTTCCCGTTTCTGGATTCTGAAAAGTGATATTTGTCCACAGAAGTTCTGTTTTCTGTTCGATGGGGCCGAACTCTGTATTGTAGAGTGTAATATCAATTGATTCATGTACGCTTTTGTTAACATCCGGAGTCATCTCTTTAGGAACATTTCCGTGATCAACAACGAGTGTTTCTGAATTGACCGAATGGGAGTTATCAGAAACATGATCGGTCTTCGATAACTCAGTTGGTACATTGATGGGACGATTCACCACAGGAATGTTCTCTACCGGTCGTATACGGGTGAAAACCACCACGGCCACAATCAAACAGGCACAAACACCCGTCATCAGCATGCTCAATTTGAATTGCCGACGAGGTTTCTTCCCGAAGCTATCGGGAACTTCGTTTCCCAGCTTGCTAACCTGCTTGGCTTGTTTTTCATACTCTTCGTCAGAAATGTCTGATAGTTCTTGCAACTCGAGAGGCATCTCTTGCTGAAAGTATTCGCGCAAAACACTCTCCAGCTCATCGTCATTCTCGAGCATTCCTGAAGTGTCAAACGGTTTCATGATCAATCCCCACTTTCTCCAACTCTTCACAAAGACGCTTTCTCGCACGAGAAAGCCTCATATCAATAGCTGATGTAGATGTGTTGAGCGCTATTGACATTCGCTTTGATGACCATCCTAGTGCATAACGAAGGACGAGAACCTCTCGATCCTCGGCTCGAAGTTGTCGAAGTGACTGCCGAATCTGGCAGTGTTTCTCTTTATTCTCCAGATCATCTGTTGGGTCTGAAGGTTTGCCTACAATATTATCCAAAAAATCTGCGGGCCTAGCTGCATGGTTCTGCCGACGGGCATAATCACGCAACCAATTTTGTGCAACAGTCAAAACCCAGGCCCGGATATTTCGAATTGACTGAACTTCTTGAGTTTGTAAACGTACGAATGCCTCCTGGAGCGCGTCATATGCACGATCAGAATCAGAGCATTGGGCATACAACAACGCCCAAATTTCTCGACCTTCTCGTAAATATACCGCCTCAATTTCTGCCGACCACCGTTTGGCCTGCTTATCAGGCATGCAAATTCCAATACATTAGAAGAGGGATAATCTAAGTCTATTGGAGAGTGTTAACGGCCTTTTATTATTCGCCAGCTTAACAACACTCGTCTAACTCACATGCACTAGAATAGACGGAAAGTCGATCAGAATCTAACGTCGATTCAACATTATTTCCGTTTCCTCATAGATTCAATCACCCCTCATCACTAGACTTTAACAGCCCCCATTCCCAATTGGAACGGTTAAGAGTTTGTATCATATTGCAAAATAAAGACTTATGGTAAATTGCCCACGTTGCCTATAGTGTTGGCAGACCATGAGTAAATTTCCACTCTGCGCCAAAAAACAAATTCGAAAACATGATATGCCAGTTGGTTTATGAGATCAGTCTCAATCGACATAGTTAACACTGGGGCTATTGAATCGTAGAAAACGGTAAAGGCTCTAGATATTTGTTCCTGATCTTGGAGACCGTTCCCTTGTATTTATCCATTTTTTTCATGCGATTCCAATCGGGATGCGCACGAAATCCGTCCCAGTGTTTTTCGTGGGCGGCACCGTCTGGCGCAGAAAGCATATAAGTCAGATTAGGCACATCATCTCCGATTAACATCTCACCAAAAAAAACGGGACCGAGTTTGACATCTCGCATAATGTCAATTTCTCCATTATTGAACATATCCACTTTCAAGCGTGCCAACTTCTCATTGGAACTTTCATAGGTCCGCAACTCAAACAGATGAGGGGCTTTGCCCTTGGGAATTTCTAAGACGGGCATTCCTTGAAATGCTTTCATGAAGCGACTTTCAATCCGAGAATAGGCGGGCGACTTTTTCGGTTGATTGAAGTATTCTTTAGCCGCGCTTTGGTAGGCTGCATCCGCTTCTAACACATCATTCAAACGCGAGAACTGTTCCAGCGAAGAAAAGGGAATGAGTACATACAACGAGTAGTCCCCTTTCGCTTCTTTCTCTTTGAAGACACCCACCCGGTTGATGCCCATCCGTTTTAATGCCGGCAGCAGTGCTTTCTCCAGATAGTGGTTGACAATTTTTTGTTTGGCAGGATCATCAATGCGATAGGTTCGCAGTTCGTAATACTCCTGTGCTTTTTTCTCATCTGCCGAGTGTACAACCTGACCAATACCAAGCGCCACTGCAGCACCCACAGTGCCTGTTAAAAATTGTCTTCGGTCTGTTTTATTATGATTCATAATATTCCTCGTTCTGATTTTGTATTTCCAATGTGATGATTAACGGATAGCTGCAAAACCACTTTATGGATTGACTGGCGCCAAAATCCGTGATGCATGCTTTCCACTATGATGAATTTTATTGTTCGCCACAACGACTTTTTCAGGGAACTCAATCGTTATCGGCTCACCCGTATTCGGATTCGGTTCATAAAAAGGGGCTCCCGTTGAAGCCACGGTCACGCGAATTCGATGTCCTTTGTTAAACACCTGACTCAGCCAGCCTACGTTAAAGGCGACTTTGTAAACCTTGCCGGGTTCCATAAACTTCTGTTGCTCAAATCCATCGCGATAGCGACCTCGTCGAATCATGTCGATAATTAAAATCGAGCGCCCATCAGGATACACGTCTGTCACACGTACAATGAAGTCGGTATCTTTCGCTGAAGAAGAAACCAGTAGTTCCGCTTTCACATTTCCTGTCCATTCTACTGGTTCGGTCAGTGGGTCCGTCGTGAATGTCAACACGTTTTCCTGTTCTTCAACGACGCGCGCGTCGCGCGCTCCGGGAAAAGCGCGTCCCAGAATTTTTGCAGGATTCAGTGGATCAGCAACGATTTTGCTAAAACTCCCCTGCTCCGTTGGTTTTGACAGAGATAATTTTCCCTCCGGTTGTAAATAGTAAGAAGTCTCCACAGTTTTCAAAGGCCAGTCATCCAGTGCTCGCCATTCATTTCCGGGGGCATCGGCTTCGCCCACGGCTCCCATTGCATAGTAGCGCACGTTAGCATCGTCATCGATGCCATTATCAACGCCTTTCAAGTAATGGTCGAACCAGCGAATCATCTCGGCCATCATGTCGAAATTGGCATTGTTGGGATATACCATTTCCCCAACTTTGTTAACCTTATTGAAGCGACCATGTAACCAGGGGCCGACATACAATTTCTGCTGTCCTCGTGAGTTCGGACCTCCTTTATATTGACGTCCGATGAAACTCTGCACCGAACCGACGCACATATAGTCGTACCAGCTACCAACGGTAAAACAAGGCACGTTCATTTTATCAAAATGCAATGTGCAATCTTCCGCTTTCCAGTAGTCGTCATAATCAGGATGGGAAAACCATTCTTTCATTAACGCCCGGTTGTGCGCGGGTACCCGGCAGACCGCATCCATCCCCTTAAAGCGATCGGGTTTCGCTGCTCCACCAATAAAATAGCCTTCATGGTACAAACTCAAGCCTGTATCGATCATAAACTGACAGACCAGGTGTGGTGGTTGTGTGATCGCCAGATAGTTTTGTGCATATCCTGCCTGGGAACTCCCAAAGGTTCCGATCTTTCCGGTCGACCAGGGCTGCTTGGCCAGCCACTCAACGACATCGTAACCATCCTGTTTCTCACCCCACTGTAAAGCACGATAGCCGACCCACGTTCCCTGCGACTTCTGTGAACCACGAAAGTTGACGGCACAGACGACATAACCATGTGATGCCATTTCCGCAAAGGAGAGTCGTGAGCCTTTTCCGCGCAGGCTGGCATACCGTTGCTCCATCAATACCGGCCAGGGACCATTCCCCTTAGGAAAATAAAGGTAGGCCGACAACTTGACACCATCCCGCATGGGAATCATCACATGTTTTTCCGTCACACCCTTTTCCAAATCGAGAGGCTTATCTTGAGCAAAAAGAGAAACGGGAAACACAAGTAGCAAAACAAAGATCAGGCAGGCGTGGGCCAGTTTATACATAGGTTGTCTCCGGCTGGAATATCAGGGTGGGAATTGATTTCCTTCGATTGTGGCGAACCTCGTCGCATTCAGCAAGCATAAACAACGGCTGTTCAAAAGACTGTCCGTCAATGACACAACAGGGACAGCCACTATGATTCAGTAATGGGTGCTGTTTTGGGATCGATTCTCTCCCTAAATGAGGCCCTGAATTCACTTGTGAAATTATGTTTTCAGACGCGAAAAAGGGACAGTATCCTTTCGAAAGTAACAAAAAACGAGTATGCTACCGCAATATTTAATCTCTGAATTATCATCTCAATATCTTTACTACCGGCTCCAGCAATGCGAACCGAAGCCTCAGTTATTGAGTCATCATTCCAATAAGTGGAATCAAAGCCGCCGTAGCTCAGTTGGCAGAGCGACGCATTCGTAATGCGTAGGTCAGGAGTTCGACTCTCCTCGGCGGCTCTCTAAAAGACTGTCATAGTAGTGTTTTACGAAATTTGCTTACTCACTGCTAGTATTTGAAATCGGGCTGGTACCAAAATTGGTACCTAAAATTGCATCGATTGCTTACTCTTTTTGAATCAGAACTCTGAGTCATGCCTAAGAATTTCTACCAGAGGCTAAGAGAGTACTATGAGCATGTCGGTGAAGCACTTCGGGGCGAAGCCAGTGCTAGTGCAATCTTCTCAAATACTTCGGACGTAGGCACTCACCGCGAGCGAATATATGCCGAATTCCTACGGAATCATCTGCCATCTAGTTGTAACATTATGTACGGTGGCTTTCTTTTCAATATTGATGGGGACGAGTCAAAGCAGTTAGACCTGATTATTTCGAATAGCACGAGCCCTCAATATAAGATGATTGACAGAGATTCAGAGGGGAAGTCATTCGCCTGTATTGAAGGTTGCTTAGCAGTGGTTTCCGTAAAGTCCACACTTGATACCAAGCAGCTATATGACGCGCTTAAGAATATTGCATCAATCCCTGAGAAGCAATCGATTGATGAAGTCAGGATTAACCCGCAAATGAATTTGCCAAACTATGAAGAATGGCCATATAAGATTATTTATGCTTCTGATGGGATATCGGGCGAGTCATTACAGACTAGTCTCAAACAATTTTATGATGAGAATTCAGATATACCATATTATCACCGTCCAAATCTAATTCATGTCGGAGGAAAATATAATATCATTCGGATCTTCCCAGAAGGAGGCAAAAATATTGGAGGTGAGCAGATACCCGCCAATATTTTTTACTTACATTCAGACCAATCTGACTTTTATCCTTTACAAGTAGCGGTTCAGCACATTCAAAAAAACGCTACAGCTTCTCAGCATATTTTATTCACCTATGACTGGATCTTGAGCAATCTCATTAATCGAACCGCAGACTGATAGACGTCATAATGAATATCAAATCATCGCTTAGGTTAACTGGGGCAGAATATGGGAAGCATGCCACTTTGACCTTGCCCCATTGACTAGGTTGAATGTCCTGAATTCGTTTATGGGCTAAGGGAACTGTTACTGACGCGGCAACTAGTGTTTTTGGTTCTGCCTTGGGAGCCGCCAGCCAGAAGAGACTGCCTGAGACAAGAAACGTTCCCAGTAAGCAAAGTAAGCCAACAACGCTGATACCACCGGCCAGATGGAATAGAGCTCTACTTTCAGTCGATGATTGATACGTATACACTTAATAATCATTTTATGATCAAATTATTATCCATCGGGTAATTCATGTTCTCCTTAATTGGACTCCATATTTTTTAGCTCTAGCAATGACGATTTTTTTTAATTCTGCGAATACTGAAAAATCGCCACACAAAATATCTTCTGCATGTCGTAATGTTATTTCGAGGTAAGAATTGATTGTTTTATTTAATGATTCATCGATAAAACCGGTTGAATTATTGGAATCACTTTCAGTGCTATTTCTTAACGACAATAAATCTAGAATGTCATAAAACTCATTCGAATTTATTCTTGTTCCATCTTTTCTAGTTGGTTCAAAATCTCCTTCAGGTAGACGATATAAAAATTCACTAATACAATTTTCTCTCATTTCATACTCAAATAAAATACCTGTTGTTTCATTTTTTGCAAAAGCCTTTGGAGTGTATTTGGTACCACAAGGATAAAAATCCTCAAATCCATATTTGTTTTTAATTGGTTCAAACTCTTCATTACAAATCTTGGCTAAATTTTCATAATCAATCATAACTGGCTATGGCCTCGGAAGTTTAATAGGGGTTATTTTTAATTTCAAAAGAAGCTCTTGTTCTAAAGCATAAAAGGCACTTCTCCTTGACCGTGATGGATCAATGCCTAAATCAACAAATTTGTATCCTTCTCTGTGTTTTCTTTTTAGCCATACTTCATTACGCTTAAGACTCTTTTTCAAATCAAAATTTTTCTTAGAAAAGTTTTTATTTCATGCAGAGTACCACTTGGCATTAAAACCATCTTTTCTCAAACCTTTAGCAGTTTACTTAATACTTTCCATTCCTTCTCCTAATACAATATATTTTGCATTTTTACATAACCCCGTTCCATTATGAACCAGCACACTAGATTCAGCAACGTAGTAGGTGTGTTTGACTTGGACTTCGAGATTGTAAACTGGTTCGGGCGGACCGCGGGGGGTGATGTTGGTGACTGTTGTAATGCCGTTTAATGATTGCAAACGCTCTCCCACTGTCAGGCTATCTGCTCTGACAAACTCTTCGCGATCGACACTCCAGAAGGGGTGGTTTGGCGTGGTGCCGATCGGTTTTGATTCACCATCAACGACGATATCCAGAATCTTGGCAGCCTGATGTTGGAAGGTACCGGTAACGACCTGGAAACCGGGGCCGGGGTCAGCAGCAATGGGTGGACAGGCTTCAATTGCCAGCACTGTGGCGTTGCCATCGATGCCACATTCGGGGACAGAGATATAAACGGTGCCACCAACCTTAGCCGACTGTTGAGCTAGCCACTGTTCGGGGCGTAACAGACTGACGTTGGCGAGCGTCCCATCCAGTTTGGGAGCATCGAGTGTCAGCAGCTTCCTGGTCGCCGGATCAACGTCTTTCCCGAACTCCGTATCATCCTCTTCGGCAGGATTGTCGGCTTTGACCCATTGACCGGGTTGGATATTCTGAATCCGTTTCGAAGTCAAAGGCACGTCGTCTGAAGCAACAACGGGCGTCTTCAGAGCAGTCGTAGTATAAGTCTTAGGAGCCGCCATCCAGAGCAGGCTGCCTGAGAAGAGCAGCGTTGCTAAAAGGCTCACTAAGCCAACAACACTGATACCACCAGTCAGACGAGGTCTGGTTCAATGGTGCTCGTACTCGAGATACTAAGTGTCATACTATTGAGTCCCGACCCCTTTTTGACTTTTTTAGAATAAAGATTATTGCTTTGTATGCCACTAGTAGAAAATGAATTTTTATTACTGCTCGTTCTCTACAACCCTAACTCCTAAGAGTTTTAACAAAAGAGTAATGTATCGAAAGGTTGCATCCCAATCCTCTTGAGACAATTGTGGAAATGCAGCTTTAATGTGATCAGGGATAGGTTCGCCTTCTAAATGGTTTGTAATATCTGCTAATTCTGTTTGCTGACTTATTAAACGGAAATAATAGTCTGTAATCTGATCATTGCCTTGTGGCGCAAATTCAATTCTTGAAATTGCATCAAGGTTATCTTCAGAATGGGATCCATGTAAAAGGAGGTTTTCATTAAACTCATGCGGTTGCTCAGGGCCTAAATTACCTGCATAGGCAGAATGTATTAATTCTTCCAGATTTTTTCGAATTTTGATATCTTGTTGAAAATAGAATTCCACAGTAACCAGTCCCACGAGAACTCACAAAATTTTCCAATGAACTTTTTATATATGTTTCGGATTTAGCCCTTTGAGTAAATGTTAGCCATGAAAAGTCCAATGAGCAGGGTAAGGAATTATGGAACTCCCAACAAGTCTTCAACAATTCCTTCTAAAGTGTTTTCACAATCACTAAATTTACTTTCTAAATCCTTATTATTCTCGCAGACTCTTTCTTTCTGCCAAGAAACAAACAATGGAATAAACCAAAACCAACGATACAAATTCTCTGTTAATCTGAGTTTCTTTCTTATTGATTTTGATGCTTTTCAGTATCCCTAATGTTCTAAGATATGCTTCCTCATCAAAAATCCCTTGACGTAAGAGGTAAAAAAAACATTACCTACATCCCACTCTTTACCAATTGGCTCTACTGCCTCAGCTGGTGTCATCTACTTTTACTCAATTTGTAATTAGCATATTATTACTTTGGATGGTCTTCTGTTCGCGCTGACCCGTTTCATGGTTAAACGCCAGTCAAAAGAGTGTTTCGGAAAATATGAATCATTGTTGTTTATGATCGAACTTACAATTTTACATTTTCTTTTATTTCAAATGACTCTGCTGTAATTTTTACATTATGTCTCTCGTCTAGAAGAGCGATCCCTTCTCGACTCGATTCTAATTCAATTGTTTTTAAAATGATGCAGGAATCTTCCCATGTTGTCGGCCCACAAATATATTCAGGTCCAAGACAAGCTATAACCAGATTTTGACCATAACTATCACCGTGAATGACAACACTAAGAGAAGAATGACTACTGTTAAGTTCGTAGATTGTTGCTAAATGCCCTTGCCACCGTTTGAGCATCGACGCAGTTTTGTGAATTTCAGTATCAAGGTAAGTCATATTATCTGGCTTAGAAGGGTGAACTAACTTTTTCTCCCAATCTATAAAATGTAGTTTTGAGTAATAATTCTGGATTTCTTGAGAGACATTCTAATTCAGCATGAAGTATATTACCGTAAATATTTCATACTTTATTTTGAATTGTCTTCTTTCGCGATAAAACGATTTCTGTTTTAAAAGGCGAAGAATCGATAATAATCTTTTTGCTAATAGGAATATAATGATCATTATTTATTTCTTGTAGAATATTTGTAATTCTCAATGCATTTTCAGGATAATACTCGCCAATCTTCTTGATTCTTTTTTGTAACAAATTCTTATCTTCAACAACTGCCTCAATATTTCCATCAAATTCGTCTAATTGAAACTTGTAGTCCATCAAGAAAGTGTTTTGTGATTCTTTTAGTTCATTACGGACTTGTTCAAGGGAAATGGTAATTTGGCCTTCAATCGATGTAGTTTGTGTTATTGGGAGGCAGTTATGACGACCGAAATAAAAAGTAACCAAACAAAACAAGTTTTTGACAGGAACCCCTGCCTCATCTTTAAAACTGATGCGCAAAGAGTCTGGTATTTTCATCAGTTTGCTCCAATAAGTTTAACCAAAGATTTGGGATCTACTAAAATAGAATCAGCGGTAATCGCTTCATTTCCTCCACCAATTCCCCATTGAGGGTTATCACCTCTTCCCACTCTTCTTAATCTTGATATCCCAGTAACATTTTTGGATCTATTTAAATTTGAGATTTAGGTTTATTCGGGAGCTGAAGATGTGTTTTCGCTTTACCTGCTGTTTTATAATACCGAGAAGTAACATAAATATCTTTTGGATCATCACTTCCATCAGTATTGGGGATGTCTTCGGTGAAAATTAGAAATCTGAAGCTTATTCATTCTATTTATCATAAGAGAGGATTGGGATCGAACGCATCGATCATCATTTGAATATTGTTTTTCCAGTTTCTGTAATCTTCTCCCGAATCTGACCAGATATTATTTAACTCGGAATCTTCTGACAACACTCGTTTGAGGGAGTGAATACAATTTGACTTTAAATCGTTCACTGGAAGATCCTGATTTTTTTGAATCCACTCCTTAAACTCTTCAGGCGGATTGTCCCGGACCTGAAACAGTAATGAGAAAACCGTTTCTGCTGCTCCCAAAACTTTAGAGCAGTCAAGATCATCCAGAAAACCATCGCTTTGCCCAGGATTGAGGGATGAAAGCAGGAAACTATGGGGATCCTCGGCTTCATACAAATCATAGAGCCAGTCGCATGTGGTATCGTCTTCAAAAGTTTTGTATCCCCAGGATCCCATGACCAATACTACCTTCTTTATTCCTCGTTTATGGGTTTATAAAACTTACAATAACCAGTTTAAAAAACTATTGCCGTATAGACATATTCATGAATAGTCTAGCCATTTTTTTTTATTAATACTCGTTCTTCAAACAGAGCAAATTCTGTATTCGCTGCTTCCAGAACTGCTTCACGATATTTCGCTGGGATCTTTTTGTATACCGCATCATACCATTTTTCGAACGCTGCTTTGGTTTCTTCAAATTCTGATCTTCCAAAGCTTACACTTACACATTTTGGAAATTCTTGAGCAAGCAACCGAATACACTGAAGAGAAGCAATCATCGATTGTTCGGGATGTGGTTTGTCAATGACGACATCCACCGATTGAAACATGCGTTCTTTAATAAGATATATGTATGAACCAATCTGGTCAAAAGCGAAATCATTATCGATTGGCCTATTTCCCCAGTATGACATTTAGTATTCTCCTGATTTATTTAGTTTCCACCTAGAGTGCGTATGTTAAATGACTCACCTAATTCCTTTAGGAAATCTTTAGGATCAACGTCTATCCAGCGGCTTGGATCTGGGGGACCGCGGGGTATAATATTGGTAACTGTTGTGATACCGCTTAAACTCTGAAGCTGTTCGCCAATAGTCAGGATGTCTGCTCTGACGAACGCTTGTCGGTCGACTCTACTACTTCCTCGACTGAATTGTCTGAACTGCTTCAGCGAGTAGTCGCCAATTTGGGTCTAGTGATTCGTCTGATCTAGGCGATCGACAACGATCTTTTCTTTGTTCAGTACTTGCACCAAACAAAACGAAGTTAGCTTGTGCCTCTGACACCATCATCCCTTTATTTGCTGGAGACCTTTTGTCTTGTTCATCAATTACCAGCACATCGTCCTCCCAACAGCACACAGGACAAATATCCCAGTCACACCGTTTATCAAGTGTCCTATGCCCACAAACAAAACAGGTTACACGTCTATTCGTAGTCAAATTATTTTCTATTATTGAAGTCACGAACTGTAAGCAAAGCCAAATTTCAAACAAACTTATCGTGCGTCTGAATATTTTGACTAACGGGAAGTCTATTGGAAACTCTCACAACAAATGGATCAAATTAAGGGGAGCATGTCATCTATTAGATATTACTTATTATTTTCATCTTTTTGAGAAGCACTAATTACCTTGTCATATTTGTTTTTATATGAAGCAAGCCTATCAATTATATATTCCAAACCTTCGCAAACGTCTTCACTCCCTGTAAGTAATCTACATTCTTCAAGTGCTTCATTGAGATCGTCAATTAGAATATGTAATGTGTCTCCCTGGATTAGAACTCCAGGATATTGTCTATTAGGTAACTTCAAGACAGCCCCATTTTTTTGATCTGTATATAATTCCACAGTAATCTTTTTCATATTTCACTCTGGATAAAAAGTAATATGTGGTAAGTGTTCTTTAAGTGGTCCTTTAAAGAGATCTTGATTCCAAGCCTCGCCTCTTTGGATTGACTTTCCTCCTGGGAGTGAACGAGATGCACTTCTTCTGATTTTATTATTTGCTTCAATCACAAAATCCCAATCAGAATCAATTCTTGGCAGTTTGCTTCCTCCTGCACGGCTGCCTACAAGGTGAATGGGTTTACGGATACGATTTGCTGCATTCTGAATTCGACGAGCTTCATCCGACGTCATATTTTGTAATGCTCGGTTTATGTCAGCCCCACCACCAGCAGAACAAGGCGCTCTATTATGAACCAGCACACCAGTATCGGCAACATAGTAGGTATGTTTGACTTGAACTTCGAGGTTATAAACGGGTTCAGGAGGACCACGAGGGCTGATTTTAGTGATGGTCGTGATGCCCTTTAGGGTTTGCAAATGCTCTCCCACAGTCAGGCTATCTGCTCTCACAAATTCTTGGCGGTCGACACTCCAGAAGGGGTGGTTTGGCGTAGTGCCGATCGGTTTTGATTCGCCTTCGACGTTGATATCCAGAATCTTGGCAGCTTGATGTTGGAAGGTACCTGTGACGACCTGGAAACCGGGTCCGGGGTTGGCGGCGATGGGCGGACAGGCTTTAATTGCCAGCACTGTGGCGTTGCCGTCGATGCCACACTCAGGGACAGAGATATAAACGGTTCCGCCAACCTTAGCCGACTGTTGAGCTAGCCACTGTTCGGGGCGTAACAGACTGACGTCGGCGAGCGTACCATCCAGCTTGGGCGCTTTGAGCTTCAGGAGTTTCCAGGTGGCTGGATCAACATGTTTACCAAACTCCGTATCGTCTTCTTCGACAGGATTATCGGCTTTGACCCATTGGTGGGTTGGATGTCTTACTTGATATAGAGATGAGAAAAAAAGATCATTTGTTTTTTTCTACAAACTCGAGCATATATGGTGCAAGTAAATCAACAATTCGAAGAATCAATGTTTCAGATTCTGTACCACTATGCAGCTGAGACGAATATTCAAAAATAATTTGAGGGTCTGAAATAGATCCATATCCTAAGAAACCTTCAGATAAGTCGATGTCTGTGTCAAGCTCTTTATTTATTTTTGCTATTTGATTCACAAGTTCTCGAATACTTACGCTGTCTTGAGTAGAAAGTCTCCCATCAACAAGAATAATTCTATTATTTCCATGTTCACGAATTTTTACTTCTCCGTAGAATGAACCATCAGAACAAATACCACGGATATACCACGAAATGTTTTTATTAAAGTCTGGTATTGTTCCAGACCATCGTAATATTATATTTTCATCTATTATTTTCATCTATTATTCTTGAACCACTAATATGGAAGTAAAAGTGCCTTTGCAAGGTCCCCTAAAGGAATGTGAAACGCTGTGCATTCAGCACCATGATAAAAAGAATCATACTGTGACATCGAGCCATTTATTCTAACCTTAGCAATAACAAGGTTTTTCTCTCCAGATTTTTCCAAGAATTTCTTCCATTTCTCTGCTGAAGCCTTATTATCCCAAAACCATTTTTTACCTGCTTCGGCAGGGTCACCTTTTACTAGTTTACTGTCAGCCCACTTACCTTTACTAGCGTCCTTAAACTCATCCGGTGACATAACTCGATAACCAGTACACGTATTATGCGCTAAAACCGGTGGTCCGCGATAGCCATTTGCGGCGACGAAGTAGTTGTGTGGGCCTTTTACCTCAACGTTGTAGACGGTAATACCTTCGGGGTGAGGTTCGTAGTGGTTGGATTTGACGGTGATGAAGTGGCCGTTAGCTCCTTCCAGTTTCGTGCCGGGTTTCAAGGATTTGGCTTCAATGTAATCGTTGGCGGCAGTTGACCAGAAGGGATGTTCGTTCGTGGTTTTGATGGTTTGCGTCGAACCATCCTCGGCTTCGACTTCCAGAATGCAAAGATGATCGACTTGTCGTTTAAAGGTCTGAGTAACGGTCTTTTGTTCGCGCTGGCCGGTTTCATGATTGAAGGCCATGATGGTGTCGCCGACTTTGTAATCGGCCACCGACTTGAGCTTGAACTGTGGCTGCGGTGATTGCTCACTCGTAGCCGACATCGCGACCGCCGGCTGCTCGATTGACTGGCCGATGCCGGACTTAAACAGGCAAAACCCGCCTATCGAAAAGCAGAGCAAGATTGAGAAGACACTCATCATGCGTGACAGTGGTTTGGATCGTTTTTCTGGATGTATCATTGGTTCTCCTTTATTCGGAGTGGTTTTTGGTTGGTTGTGTGAATGGTCGTTGCGTATCATCGAGTGCTGTGGGCGCAAATTTGTGCGCTCATTGACGGGTAGGTGCAAAGAGAAAAGTTGGGGCTGCTTTGGATTGCAGTCTTGAGGCTTAAACAGAATCTCATCCATTACGCGGTGATCACTGAAAATATGATCGTGAGAGTTAGTCAGCACAGGCTGGAAGCGATTCGTTGATTTCTTCCTGAGACGGCGGACCTGCATCACGCCAAAACCAGTCAGAGTTAAACCGACGGCTAACCAGCACATGCCGACTTCTTCTTCCGAATGACTGGTGAGTTCTGTGGACCAGCCTGCATCAATAGCTACAACGGGACCTTCGTTAAAGTATATGTCTTCGATGAAAATCAGAAATCAGAAGTGAATCAATTCTATTGATCATAAGAGAGGATTGGGGTCGAACGCATCGATCATCATTTGAATATTGTTTTTCCAGTTTCTGTAATCTTCTCCCGAATCTGACCAGATATTATTTAACTCGGAATCTTCTGACAACACTCGTTTGAGGGAGTGAATACAATTTGACTTTAAATCGTTCACTGGAAGATCCTGATTTTTTTGAATCCACTCCTTAAACTCTTCAGGCGGATTGTCCCGGACCTGAAACAGTAATGAGAAAACCGTTTCTGCTGCTCCCAAAACTTTAGAGCAGTCAAGATCATCCAGAAAACCATCGCTTTGCCCAGGATTGAGGGATGAAAGCAGGAAACTATGGGGATCCTCGGCTTCATACAAATCATAGAGCCAGTCGCATGTGGTATCGTCTTCAAAAGTTTTGTATCCCCAGGATCCCATGACCAATACTACCTTCTTTATTCCTCGTTTATGGGTTTATAAAACTTACAATAACCAGTTTAAAAAACTATTGCCGTATAGACATATTCATGAATAGTCTAGCCATTTTTTTTTATTAATACTCGTTCTTCAAACAGAGCAAATTCTGTATTCGCTGCTTCCAGAACTGCTTCACGATATTTCGCTGGGATCTTTTTGTATACCGCATCATACCATTTTTCGAACGCTGCTTTGGTTTCTTCAAATTCTGATCTTCCAAAGCTTACGCTTACACACTTCGGAAATTCCTCAGCAAGCAACCGAATACACTGAAGAGAAGCAATCATTGATTGTTCGGGATGTGATTTCTCAATGACTGCGTCCATTTCCTCAAACATACGTTCCTTAATAAAATAGATATATGATCCAATACCATCAAAAGCGAAATCATTGTCGATGGCATTTTTCCCCCAGTATGACATCAAGTATTCTCCTGATTTATTTAGTTTCCACCTAAAGTGCGTATGTTAAATGACTCACCTAATTCCTTTAGGAAATCTTTAGGATCCACGTCTATCCAGCGGCTTGGATCACGTCCGCGGTTTTTATTCAACAATCCTGCTTTTTTCAGCTGTTCTGCAACCGGCTCAAATCCATTGATTAATCCTTTGGTACGTGCAGCGCGTAGCCTCTGTCGAATCAGCTTTGCCTCAATTGTTCTTGCTTGGTCATGTGTTAATTTATTGGTAATGGGTTTCATCGTCGTACCAGTTTTTGAGGCATCGAGTCGATGTGCACCAGATCGAGTTTTTAAATTGTTGGTAATACCAATGTAATTCACATTTCCGGCGTCGTCGGTATGTTGATACACACTTTCGCCAACACCACAATTTTTCCCATTATGAACCAGCACACCGGAATCAGCAACGTAGTAGGTGTGTTTGACTTGGACTTCGAGGTTATAAACCGGTTCGGGCGGGCCGCGGGGACTTATTTTCATGACGGTTGTAATACCGTTTAATGATTGCAAACGCTCACCTACTGTCAGGCTGTCTGCTCGCACGAATTCTTGGCGATCGACACTCCAGAAGGGGTGGTTTGGCGTGGTGCTGATCGGTTTTGATTCGCCTTCGACGGCGATATCCAGTATCTTGGCAGCCTGATGTTGGAACGTACCGGTAACGACCTGGAAACCGGGGCCGGGGTTGGCAGCAATGGGCGGACAGGCTTCAATGGAAAGCACTGTGGCGTTGCCATCAAT
The DNA here is from genome assembly GCF_007748175.1 of Gimesia aquarii. Taxonomy (NCBI): domain Bacteria; kingdom Pseudomonadati; phylum Planctomycetota; class Planctomycetia; order Planctomycetales; family Planctomycetaceae; genus Gimesia; species Gimesia aquarii. The sequence goes on along the minus strand of NZ_CP037422.1, from coordinate 1,857,591 downwards.
GCCGCATTCGGGGACGGAGATATAAACGGTGCCGCCAACAGTGGCCGACTGTTGGGTTAACCAGTGGTTGGGGCGTAACAGGCTGACGTTGGCCAAAGTACCATCCAGCTTGGGTGCTTTGAGCTTCAGAAGTTTCCAGGTGGCTGGATCAACATGTTTACCAAACTCGGTGTCGTCTTCTTCGACAGGATTATCGGCTTTGACCCATTGGCCGGGTTGAATATCCTGAATTCGTTTGTGGGTTAAGGGAACGGTTGCTGAGGCAACGACGGGTGTCTTTGGTTCTGCCTTGGGAGCCGCCAGCCAGAACAGACTGCCTGAAACAAGAAACGTCCCCAGTAAGCAAAGTAAGCCAACAACGCTGATACCACCGGCCAGATGAGATCGGTTTTGTTTTTGGACAACATTATTTTGTAAATGCGGTCTGTGCATTTCAGTCTGCTTTCTAAGCTGATGCTGTGGTTCTTTGATTTTAGCAAATGACAATTCCTGGTTCGATAACAATTCGGTTTGTGAGCCTCGATTCACTGGAAAATACTGAGATCGACCATTTCGTGGAACATCCGATTGGGGATGCCAAAGTTCATGGAAATCATTCTCGGCGAAAAGATGATCCAATTTGGCAAACGGCTGTTGTTTCTTTTTCTTCTTTTCCAGTAACCCAAAACCAGTCAGGCCAACAGGGACTGAGATTGCTGCGAGCAACATCGTGGAAAAGTTCCACTCTGAATCTCGTTCGGGATCAGAGGCTAACCCCGCCACTTCAGATTGGAAGTTCATATGATCGGGAACGACCACCAGTGTGTCACCGACAAAACAAGCGCCTAATGCATTTTTCAAGCCGCCGACGGAGAGGACCGCTCCGGCGATATTGACCGCGTCTGAGAGACCAAAGTTTCCACTGGAAATGGATTTTCCTGCGGTTGCCAAACCACCAACGATGTCGGCGCCTTCATAAGCAATCAGGGCTTTCTGGCCCCAGGAACCACATTGGACCAAACCAGGTCCGAATACGGAAGCAGTGAGCACGATCGCCGTTCCACCGGCGGCACCGATGGCGTAGGCAGCGTCATAATCATCCTGATTACCGAATAGCGCTCCGATATCGGGGACGCTGATCAAGTCGTTAAATGGATTAACCGAATCGAGCATGCCATCGATGGATGCGGTAAACCGGTCAAACAGAGAGCCATCTTCAAAGTCATTTACGAGTTGATCGATGACATTGTTGATGGAGACGCAACCGGGCGCAAAACTCCCCCGGCTTTTTCACACGTCACTTGTTTCAACTGAACTTGTCATCCCCATTGACTGTTCAGGAATACGTGACCACCTCCAGCGGGTCACACGCGGCCGCTACCCAGTGCGGACATGGAAAACATCACAACAAGGCGCAGATTAAGACTGTGTGGCCTTTGGTGATGTAATGTGGTCGATGAAATCCCGACCATAGATAAAACAGCGGCGGCCTACTTTACGAACTCTGAGGCCATTTTTTCGGGCAGTATCGAGGGCGAATCGTTTCAGCCCTGTTACTTCCATAAAGCGTTCAATCTAATAAACTTTGTTGTGGTCGATCTCCCCCTCTGTTTTCATACAGCAGAATCCTCCATTGAAATTGAGTATATGCGCATCTTGCGTTTGAGATAAACCCAATATAGCGTATAAATAGACGCAGTCCATACTAAATATACAATATGTAGTGCTTTTGCAAGAATTTATATCACTGAAAAATAGAAGTGCATTAATGGCAACATCTTAGGCCGCAAACTTTTACGGATAGTGAGAGGTCAGCACTAAAATAAACAAAATGGATAGAATATATTGAATCTATTCTGTCCATCTTCGTAATCGAATGTCGGACTTAGCCTCTTCAATTTTCTCATCTACTTTTATTAATAAATCGTTCATAATTTTTTCAGAAATTTCTTTAGACGTATAGTCATTTAGCGAAGTCTCAATTTCTAGACGCACAGCATCTAAATTATTTGTGTAGGTTTTAATGTGGGTGTTTGCCCAACGATAAATTGTAATTAATCCTGTTGCAACTGAAACAGCAGAAAAGATTACTGTAGCTACAATACCAAGAATCCAATTGTTTATCATATTTGCTTGAGAAGCAATACTATCAATCTGCTTTTCTGTAGCAGTATCAACTCCATCAATCTGCTTTCCTAAAGTAGTCTCAACACCATCGATCTGCTTTGCTAAAGCTGTCTCAATGGTATCAATCTGCTTTGCTAAAGTTCTCTCAATGGTAGTGATATTTCTTTTATAACTGCCCAATCTAAAATCAACTGAATCCTTATAAGTTTTACGATCTTTTATTTCTTTCATTAAATTGAAGCTTGTTAATACTCGGTCTAGTTCTTCAGGATTAAGATTTTTAGACAACCTTGTGAATCTTTCCTGTAGGATTTTTAAATCTTCGACAAATTGAATAAACTGCTCAGACTCTTTAGACTTTGACCCGATTGTTTCAGTGACGACTTGATTCAATGCATCTACTCGACCTTGCAACTTTTCTGTTTTATCAGAAATTAAAATAGTTAATTTTTTCTCAATTTGGGCGGCCCTTGGATTGTTACCTGTGATTACATTTGTTTTTGCCACTGCTTCTAATTCTTGAACTCTGTGTCGTAGCTGATCGATCTGTATTTGTGGACCTGTAGTTCGAGGAGCCGGGCCTCCTTTAGAAAAGTCGATACATAGAAAACAAAAAGTAGCGAAAAGAATGACTGCAAGAATTCTCATGATTTCCCTCGTCTGTAATAAATCTCTTCAGTACTTAGAATTTGAGTATCAAAACGTAAATACTGAATGGGAGTTAAGCCTCAATGCTGTTAAAGAGGACTCTCTCCATTTATTCCGGATTGTTTGGTATAACAATAATATATGCACTGGTTCATCATATCCGACATTGCTAGTAATTATGGGAGAGTGGATTCCACACTCAAAATTTTCATTCTCGTTGTTGAGCATAGTAACTGTTTTTTATAGCTTTTTAGTGTTATTTTCTCATGAATCCCAAAACGGCTATACTCTCAACGCCAAACCGAATTGTTAATGCACGCCTGCTACAAATCATGCTACCAAGTGCGCACAGGCAGTCAATGATAATGCTGAGTGAGCGAGAGTAATTTAGCAAAGCGATTGCTACTCGGAAGATTGAGGCTGCACAGTGGGAGCACTAATAATTACGCTCTATCTTTCTTTAAATAGGACTTCCATACCGGTTCACCAAACTCATTCACAAACCCTAGGAATCCCCGCTCGTCTGAAGCCCTTCTAAACGTCGCTGTATCTGATACATTTCGTCTTTTAGTTCAGAAACTACTGACTGACCGGAGAATTCAATGTCCAAAAACTGTTTTCGTACTTCCGCCATAGCAGGTTTATCTAGGATTGTTGTTATCCGTTCCAGGTGAAACAGCTCCACGCCAATCGAATTTTCTTTAAGTGATTGAAGTTCTTCTCTTTCTGAAAGCCTTAGCTCTTGATTGGTTACAAATGCTAAACCTTGCGATGAATTTTTTGACACTCCTGCGAAATCCGCGATGAACTTTGCTTTTATTTCAGAGAACTCTTTTTGACCTCTTGGAAAGTAAACAGCCATTATCCAGCGTTCACTACCTTTTTGGCCAACTGCATCCTTACCACCATCTTTTCCGCCTAAGGGATGGCTTGGGTCGATAGATTTATAACCATCATCCAATAGAATTTGTGCCGTCAATCTTTCTGAATTTGCAGAACCATTTGTCCATTCACGTAGTCTGTGCCAAGTTTCGTCCCAACGATTTGTCATAGGAAGTTATTCCGAATTTCTAATTTTCTGTTGCCTTGATCGTTCGTAATTGCAGCATTAACTGTTCTCCCTTCGGGGTCAATGACCAAAAAAGAGCCATTTCCCCCTGGGTGGCTTTTTTGTATTCGACATTAATAAGTCCATAAGTAGATAGCTGAACTCTCACAGTCTCAAAATCTTCTTTTTCGACTTCTATGTGAAATGGAATACTCGAATCCTTTCGTTCTTTTTTGTACATGCCTTCTGCAAGAATACTGCTAACCTTTTGATCGAATGGATGTTCCATCAAGCTAGGAGCAATTATTGAAAAAAGTGTGGACCAACTAACCTTAAACGTTTCACTCCCTGCATATGTCCCTGACCACGAAACCCTGATTTCATAAAACTCATCCATTGACGCCAAATTTAATTCAGGTGGTGGTTCTACTGATTGGAGGTTTTTGAGCTTAAGTTTTAATGCATCATTTTCTTTTCTCATCGTATTCACATCAACAAGCAAATCTTCACTTGCGATATTATTTGCGCGTACCCATCCAATTGCTGGATAAAGTTTTATTGTTTTAGATAGGCTTAGTGAAACTAATCCAGGAAGTTCAGTCGCATGACTCCAAAATTTTACCAATCGACTATCTGAAACTTTTGTTCGAAAATCATCCAGCTTTTCACGCAATGCTTGATCGATCTCTGATTTACCAACGGGTATCTCCTCTGGTTTTTCATGCACAAAAGCTAAAACCTTTAATCCGATGGAGACGGCATACTCATATTCTTTTTCTGTGTAACTAATTCCTTCTGAAGTAAGGGAGCCGTATCTTCCCCCAATAATTAAAAGGTAATAATCACAGTCATCAATTATTCGTTTGATAAACTCAAATTGTTCTTCATCTGCAGCGGGGAACAATTCCATTCCCGCAGGGATACAATCCATTTCCATTAATGTTTGGATGACTTTTTGCCGTTCTTCTTTTAGATCTGCATATGTAGAACTGACAAAGATTTGAAATCTTTTTTGCATTTTGAATGCCTGCTATAAATTACGATTATTGACACACTTATCTTGCATCTTTGAGTCTTCCCAAGGAAAAGTGTATATATACGCTTAGACAATCCTTATTGTTGCAATAGAGGTAATACAATCATAAAAGTGTACATAACACAATTGTGAACCGTACTTATAAACAGTAAATTATCACTTCTATCTTAAAAATTTTAATCTTATTTTTGCAACTTGGATTTTCTAGGAATAGAAAAAGTAATGGATATTACGACTTCATTGGGACTCATTGCCTCTGGGATAGCTGTCACAACTGCGATCTACGGTGTTTGCAAATACATCAGAAACTTGATTATGTATTTGTCATTGCCTGATTATTTAACGGGATTATACACTGGCTTTTATATTCAAAACCAAACTTCAAAGATAAATTTTGACGTTGTTGAAATCAAAAAAAAGATCGGTGGATTGATGGGTAGAACAATATATGCACATAGTTTAAACTTTGACTATCATTTCACAGCGTACAAACTTCAAGGAACTAAAAACGTGTACGAGGGGAAATGGCATAACCAGCATACAAAAAAATATATGGGGTCATTTCAGTTCAGAATAATAAAAGAAGGAAGCAACGTACTCATTGTGGGTGGATGGATTGGTCCAAATGAAGAAGAGAGAATAAAATTTGGAGACTGGAAGCTTAGAAAATCTGAGATTCAAGAGCTGCCTAAAAAACTAGAGCCAAAAAAGAAAAACGAGCGAATTCTTGAGGATATTATAAGAAGACATGAGTCAGAGCCTGAATGCGTAGAAAGAATTAAAAATCTTAGATTCTCAATACCTAAAGGAGTATTCAATCCAATCAGAGGAAAGATAAGTATACCTCTTATGGAAAAAGTTAAAGATCAAGTAGGTTTTCCTGATTTAGTTCTCGACCTAGGTTGTGGGTGTGGGTTGTATGCACTTTATTTTGCTCAATATGGGGAGGCTACTCATGTTTTTGCTTCTGATTCAAATAGAGCTTCATTGAATGCAGCAAAATTAAATGCAAGCTATAATAGAGTTGAAGATAAAATCACATTCATAGAATCTAGGTCAGACCAAATTTATCATGGTATCCCTAAAGATAAAAAATTTGACCTTATAATTGCTAACCTACCTTTTACCGCAAAAGAAAACTGCATCAAATATGAAAACAGTCCTTACTTTCACTGCTTTTCCGCAGATAGTAAGCTTTACTTTAATCTTGTACTAGGGGCGCAGTTTCATCTTAAAGATAACGGTTTTCTTTTTTTTACTTTCGGAGAAAGTGGATATGAAGATGAATTGCATGATTTTTTAGGATTGGCAAATCTTCAGTATACCATTGTTGAAAGGAGAGTTGAAAAGGATGACGTGTTCCTCATTTATAAGGCGTGGATAAAAGAAAGTCTTTCTAAAAGATGGTCTTAATTTCAAAAGCAATCATCTACAATCTTTAATGTGGCGAATGGAGTCACCAAAAACGTCACCAACTCCCGCATCCAAACACCAATCAAACACTCATTGACAACCGGTCAAACAAAAAGAAAAAACACCAAACGCCTTAATGCATAGCGTTTGGTGTTTAGTGAATTATCGATGAGTGTTTTTACTCTCATTCGTAATGCGTAGGTCAGGAGTTCGACTCTCCTCGGCGGCTCTCTTCACTTGTTTCATGTCCTCTGTTTCTTCAGCCTTTTGCACTTTGTTCATCAGTCATTGATTTGGGAATAGAGGATTTCTCTTGACAAATTCGAGTCTCTTCCAGGTCCGTAGAAGCCTATTATTCCTGCTCATATCTGCAGCTTGACACAGCCGCGCCGTTCCCGAAACTCCGTGATCTGTCTCGCGCGCGAGGCAACGTTTTTCTGTGAGTAAATACTTTGTCACCTGCCGAAGAGAGCACTATAAAACCCACTAGGAATAGACGACTTTTACAGACTGACGGCAAAACTACTTCGCTGTGTGCAGTCTTGTTAGACCCTTTTCGGATCATTTTCAAAACAAAACGGAGCATTTTTGATTGTCGTTTTGCCATATCCGAGACACTAAGGCGCATAAGTCTTGGCTTGACCGGTATACGCCCCTGGCGATGATGGTGCGAAGTCACAAGGTACTTCTTTGAGATGTTAAGGCAATACACATACCAGAATATCATAAATAACAGTCTCCAATGACATACAAGCAATTCAGGACCACTCGGCAGAAAGAATGAGCCGATTGCACGCGAGTATTCTCCCGCCCGTAAACTCACATTCTACCTGATCTCAAAGATCAATTCAGAGATGAAAATCCGGAAGTAGAATAACCGGGGCGACATGATTGTAAAGACAGAAAAGGAGGTAGACCTGGCATCTTTTTCTTCCCGCCAGCAAACTGCAAGCAAGCTGCCTAATTATCACAGTAATTGTAGTTCACCAGTGATGGCATCGATTTTCTCGGCATCATCAGGACCGATTGCCAGACAGGTTTGCGTCGGCTCTCCATGGAATTCGGTCTTGCCACTGTCTGTGATGAGATGAACTTCCAGGTTAGCTTCGACGGCGCTGTCGTGAATGGCTATCAATTCTTCCTTGCTGTTCACCCGGCAGCAAACTTTTGCGAAGGATCCATTCATCCAGCCTTGTTCAACCTCTGAGAAATCGTCCATCGAGAATGAATCGCGCTGCTTTAATCGATGACAAATAAACGACATCGAAGCGTGCGAACCTTGGGCAATCTGTTTGCCTCGACGCATCTTCAAGTCGTGCCGCATGACGAGGACCTGTTTGGTTTGTCCAGATCGTTTCGCCGTCTGAAGGTGACCAGGATATGTCTTGTGCCCCGACAGTAGTGCAAGCTCTCGCCACTTCCAATTGCAATCCACGTCTTCAAAGCCAATCTCTTTCAGCCATCGCAATTGTGTTTCTACATCCAACAGTTTATTCGACGGGTCTTCGTCCTCGGGCGTCATGCCCATCTCTTGGAGGAATCGGTCGTGAACTCGCTGGGTCGGGGAAGAGACGTGTTCGAGGTTGCAAAATACGCCTCCTGCTTCCAACGATGAAAAGACCTCTTTATAAAGCTCCCGTTTCCGCTGATGTGAGCAGTGATGGATGGCGAAACTCGAAACAATGCAGTCGAATTCTCCGAGATCAAGTAGCTGGTCGTCCATGTTGTGCTCAACAAGCATGACTCGATCACTATTCCCGAAGCGTTGTCGAGCTTGCTCCAACATCGCCGTTGAAAAGTCAAGACCAACGCCGATTGCGTTCGGACAACGAGAGAGGATTAACGACATCAAATGACCGTCTCCACAGCCGAGGTCCAGTACCCGTTTCGTCTCCTTGGGGATTTCTGAGAGCAATGTTGCCTCTCCTTCGGTTCGATGGGGTATGCACTTCATATGGGCCAGATATGCTTCAACGTATTCCGGCTTTGTCCATTCGTTGGTCATTTGTGCTCATCCCTTCAATTTCTGCTAAAAGATCCCACCCGTTTGTACTGAAATGAGCAAACCTTGGATGCTCATTCCCCAAAACTAACGATGCGGGTTTACGCCATAAAAGGCAGTCTTTTTGCGACAATACTTCATGAGGTGTTTGCCGGAACCATATGGGCAGACACTTCCTCCCAACGCCGGATTACCGATCCAACAAGGTGACACCGGGATGATCATAAGGTTCATTTACTTTTGCTACGTCTTGAAAAAACAAAGCTGCCCTAATTAGGGTGGCTTATCTAGTAGATACCCAGGACTCATCAACTTTCTTTGACATCAATCATCCAGTTGGCACAGATCTCCGCGATCTTCTTCCATTCGGGTTCTAGAGTCAGATAATGGCCAAAACTCTCGGCCTCATAGAAGGTTGCCCGCGAACCATGTCGTTCGGCAATGAGGCGAGCTGTTGAGGGAGGAATTGCCAAGTCATCAGAGCCGGACACCATCAAGACAGGACAAGTAACTCCGTCGTAATCAATCTTTGTGGTCTGATTCTCATCGAACATCCAAAAGAATAGCTCGAACATTACGCGGCCTGATTCCGGTATCAAGCGATCGAAAACCCGTCGTTGCTCGGTCGAATCCAGCTTGTTGAGACCAAATTTGGCCATGGTATCGAAATCGGGCAGCAAAGTGTTTTCCCAGAATGAGCCCGCCGACATAAACATCTTGCCAAGTTCGCGCTCCTGCCTGGTCGTTGGAAGAACACCCCAATTAACGCTGCCATTCAGCAGCACTATGGCGCGGGCAAGGCCGATGGCCGCCAACTTTTGTGCGATCAATCCTCCTAGTGAATGCCCGACGAGGATCGGTGTCGTGTTCAAAGTCTTCACGAATCCAATAATGTCTTCAACATAATCCGCTATGCTCGTTCCGGCGAGAATCGCTGAGGAATCGTCCGAATGTGGTCTATCGTGATGGCGGTAAGCCGGGCTATGGCAACGAAATCCTCTTTGCTCGAAATACTCAGAGAAATTCGACATTGTCCAAGGCCCTGCGTTGGTGCCGTGAATCAGAACAATATGCTTTTCGATGATAGATCTCCTAACTCAAGTGAAATTCGTGAATTGTGGTAGCAAAGCCACTAACGCTGGCGTTTCTTATCCCAACTCAAAGTGCAAATCAATCGCCCGTTTCCCCAGCACTCTCCTACTGGCTTAACGCTTCAGCTTTTCGAAAAGTACAATTATCGTAAAAGTAACTGGTGGAACAGCATAAATAATGATGAAAGGCCAGAATACGTAAGACGCCCATCGCAAGAGTCGTTCATCGTTCAAAAGGAAGCCTGATAACAAAAGACCAGCGTTAGGTATCAGGAGTAACCAGACGGTCCACTTCCAAACTTTTACTGGATTTACAGGTCTTTTCATGTCTACCCTAACTCAAAATGCATCTTAATTGCCCGTTTTCCCAGCACTACCTCTGTTCTGACAGATCGTCGTATGAATCCCATTTTTCATCTGTGAAGAATGATTTCATTACTTTGATGCCTTCGACAAAATGAGAATCTAATTTCCCATCTATTACAACGTGTGCATACCAATCATCATCAGTTGAATACGCCGCCTCATCTAAAACGAACAATCTGCTATTCCTTACAATAAATGAAAATGCATTATGACTTATATACTCTGATAGCAATCTCATATTTATTTCGCAGTTTTCTTCTGTGGTAACCTGTGGGATCAGATAGATTAGTTCACTTGGGGTGTAGTCGTAATCATCCAATATTTTCAGAAGTTGCCTCAGATCATAAACACCTTTGAACGGTTCAAAAGACTCGCGCATATTAAAATGATTAAACAGTTTCATTTGTTTTAACCCAACTCAAAGTGTAATTCTACTGCCCGCTTCCCCAGCACTGTAGCTACTAGCTTTGCCTGTTCTGTGGTGGGTTCTTTTGTGGTGGCAAGGATCTTGTGAGCTGGTGAATCATACGGCAGGTCAAGCTTTGCTGACAGCTCACAGAGCCGATGGTAATACTCGTTTTTGCGATAGCCGTCTCTTCGCAAAAACGAGTGCGAGTAGCACGTAGTTGTAAACGTCCCAGTTGGGTTCAGTCACGATACCACTCCACCAAACCGCATTCGAATATCATTAATCATATCTGATCGCCAATAAACACCGGCTCCACTGCATTAGAAACACATCTTATCTGATACATCGCAGATATCATTATATTATTGAATCTCGTGCAATTTTAGCTTGAGATCGTAGATTACGATGTAGAGAAACCCGGAAATATGAGTGAAGGAAATGTTCCTCCAGTTGCGTCTATAAAACCACCGCCCGAAATTGTTCCATCCCAATGAAGCCTCCAAACACCCTGCTGACATGAAATAGACCACCATGAGCCATCTGGAAGAGCGAACCATTCTCCAATTTGATGGTTCAATGTTATTTCATCTCCATAGTAACCGCTAGATCCTTCTATATTTCCATATAAGGTGATGCTTGGAAATAATTTTGACAAAATTGGTTCATCTGCGGGATCACAATTTACATCACTTGGTGGCTGACAAGCAGGGTTTGAATTTGGCATTTTCGAATCCTTTCAAAATGGAATCTGAAAATAATAAATTGGCTCCATTTTATATCTGATATTAATGGCGAAGGTAATTCAAAAAATGTAATTTTCGGTGTTGGCACAGAACATGTGCTGACTGATATTCCAGAACATATGTCAAAAAACTACCTCAATTTATATCTGCTCACCAAAAAACACTGGCTCTATGTAGTAGACTTGACAGTTTGGTTGTAAGTTAAAAGATGTTCAAAGCGTACCATGTACCCCAAATGATAAAGAGAATCAATCCACCATAAATCAAGCAATTTAACCAGAGTGGTTTTGCTGCCTCAAGTATTTTCAGACCTATCGCTTCAAAAATACATGCGACAATAAATAGCAAAACAGCAACTGCACCCAATGCGATATATTGCCAAGTTGTCACGATACCACCCCACCAAACCACATTCGAAGATTATCAATCATATCTGCTCACCCAAAAACACAGGTCAATCTTGCATAATCTCTTTATACTTCGGCACCGCTAACCGCTTGTATTTCACTGTTCGCCAGATTTAAGCCGAGCATCCCGGGACACAACTCGACGATACTTCACCCCAGGGCTCAGCCGCTGAATATTATCACCCAATATATGATTTTCCCCAAGCGTGATAACGACCACCCCGCTACCTTTCAAAAGGTTCCGTACAATCGCGTCTTCTCGCTTCTCGTCAGCCTTCTTATCAAAGACAACCTTTCCATCAGACCGAACCGGATTTGCCGCTTCAAAGGCTTCTGAGTCCTCTGCAGGTAGCAATGTTTCAAGCTCTCCATTCACAACTAACCGACCAGCAGCACCAAGCTCTAGTAAATCGATTTTATTCTGTGCTTCCACCAATCTGTCGAAGTCACTTTCAGGCGGTGTCTTGGTCTTGTCATACTTCTTAAGCGTTTCTATAAACCGCATCGTGTCTTTGTAATTCTTCTCAGTCAGACCTTCGATGTAGACTGATTTTAACTTGTATCTTTTGATTAAGCGTCTGAGCAGCTTTACCTGCTCTTTCTGAAGCGATCCCCCTCTTTTCAGAAATTCAAAGTACTGCTTGTCAATTTGCTCCTGGGTAATCGTGCTGTCCTGGTCTTTCAAATCGGCTGCGAAGACTTCAGGTGAGACGTAATGATAGTTCAGAATGTGGATTATCGTTTTGGGTTCTGCATATAGGGGAGCCGGAAGCAGTGCGAAAAGAATTATTAGTCGACTCATTTTGTATTCCTTCTGCGGGATACATCCCAGTTGGTCGACGAACTAAAATTCGCCGTGAAATTGAAAATGTTGTATTTCTTGATGTGACCTGATGTAGTCAATTAACCCATCGACTACACTCAGAAACAGATCACTCATTTTATTCGCTGGATTTTTAACCAACTTGCGTCTGCACTGCTTGAGTTTCTTGAACTCCTCCCATGTGAGGATTAAGGCATCCCCGATAATATCTACATTTTGTTGCGGATGCTTGACATCAATCAGCTCGAATGATTCGTCATCCGGTGAAATAGGACTGACCAGATAATACTTTCCTATACCAAAAGAGACATGGATTTCCTGGAGTACTGATGGTGCGTAGTTACACATCACATGTTCGAAACAACCATCTTGAGTGTAGCAGTAAATAGCTCTACTCATCACCGAACTCCCGCTCGCCAATAAAAACTACAGGCAATAGACTTGTCAGTTGGGTTCAGTCATCTGAAAATTAGCCAATAAACAAAAAAATTAAAAGTGCAAGTAACCCGAACACCAAAAAGTTATTTCCAAGTAGCTTAGGAAAAATTAAATGATATTATTAATTGCTTATTTTACAGCTTTCCTCATTCCTTTAATATTCCACAGCTATGCACTGATCTACCGCAAACAAAAAAAAGCTGAGTTTAATAATATATTGGTACTTTCGTTACCTTTAGCAATTTCAGCAGAAGTCATGGCTGTGTATGGATATTCGCTAAGATTCGTAACACTAACCTGGGCAGCCTGGATACTCATTGCATGGGCATTCGTCCTTTTATCGATTGCGGTTGATGAATATTGTTATGCAGATGTGGTTGCAGGTATCAGGATTAAATTTGGGCTTTATCGAGATCAATCTAAAATTACTAATGCAGTGAAAAAGAAAGGTATAACCTATCGTCTATTTATAACACTTATCGCAATTTATTTGGTTTATTTAGCTCTCTACTTCTCGACAATGTTAATGTCCCGATGAGCATTCACCTGTAGAAGATTTTTACCATCAAAAACTACAGATGAACTGACAACAGTAGCACGTAGTTGTAAACGCCCCAATTGGGTTCTACATCATTTATTGGTTTGTGGTCTTCAATAAGAGCAGAAATAATGCAGTCGTGATTTCTTGTCGCCATAGAAAATACATAACACAGACCCCAACGACAAAAACGCAAGGCAACCAACGTTTTTTCTTTCGCGATACTAAAATGGTAAGCATGGTGCCTAAAACGATCAGTATATCAATAAGAATAATGATATAAATCGCTTGCATGACTGTCACGACACCACTCCACCAGAAAGTACAGACTAATATTCCATAATCTCTTCATACTTCGGCACTGCAACCCGCTTGTATTTCACACTCTTAGCAAGCCGTTTCAGGAGCTTGACGAGTTAGAAATTAATCCTTGTCGTTCTTAGTCTTGTCCCATTATTCGACTCCATCTTTCAGTCATTGCGTGAAACATCTCTGCTACATACTCCTCAGTCTCATGCTCGAAGGTCTTTTTAGCCCAATAGTAGTAGTCACTGAACCCCTCTTTGCCCCAATGAATTTTCTGGTATTCAACTTTTGCTGAATAGTTCTCATCACGTTCCAGATAAGAGAGACATGCCCTAATGTGATCTACGGCACAGTGCTCAATTTTATGGTCCTCGCAGAACTTCAACATTGCACGTGTTGTTTTCGTTTTAAGCTCATTATCCCATTGAGGTGTCATGTCCAACCAATTTCGTATCTTTGTAAACATCTCTTCTAATCCCAATCATTCACACTTCCCAACTTTTCGAATTTTAATCCGCGGACCGTCTCCATGCTGAACTGGTGCGACTCATTTGGTATTCCTAATGCGGTAATCGTCCCAGTTGAGTTCAGTCGTAAAACCATACCGCATTTTTCATTTTAGACATCTTACTGTGTGTCAACTATCAGGTTGTGATTTGATGAAAATGCTCTTTTTGATTAGGGACCGAAAATATCTGTCATCTAGTTTTTTCTGATCTTTAAGGATGCCATTTGGGGTACTGACCGGGTATCGAAAAACGGGGATAAGTTCAGGATATTCATAAACACTCCATACATCCTTTTCTGGGGGCTCTGCATATAGGGATGTTGGGATCAGTGCGAAAAGAATTAGTAATCGGCTCATTTTATACTCCTTATGTTGTATATGTCCCAATTGGGTTTAGGATTATTCATCCAAGCATCCGCTTCATATTCCATATCGCCCAAGCAATATATGTGACACCGGAACTGATTATCAATGCGTTTACCCACCGGTTTCTTCTTTGTAATACAGCAATATCAATGGTGGCGTAAACAATAACAATCACCACAAGAATAACACCGAAAATTATGACTTGAAACACCGTCACGACACCACTCCACCAAACTTCGTAATAACCATCTATTCGTCTTTTTGCTTTCTCCAAGTGATACACGACTTGTACTTTTCTGGGAGTGCACAACGGGTAAGCCACAAATAAATTGCCGCAAATAATGAGACAGAGAGACATGACCCAATTTGATATGTCACCCTTTGCCAAGTATGTAAATCAATATCTGATCTTAACGGAGCGATTTCAGCAAATATATAGTCACTCTCTGTTCCACCTGTTCTCCAGATACTGAAATTTGTTACTCCAATATATTGATTAATGAAGAATGTCGCTATTAATATACAAACCACAAGATCCCCAATTGAAATATTTAATTGCCGTTCCTCGTCTTGCCCTTTTTTAAAAGTCGCCTTTTTGTAATGGATTTCACATGCATTAATAAGTATGTAAAAGCCAATCATGAAATTTACAAAAAGAAACACAGCTCCTAGGGTCCATAAGTTAATCACGACACCACTCCACTAAACTGCATTCGAAGATTGTCAATCATATCTGCTCACCCCAAAACACAGGCTCCAAGTGATAGCCTGTCATCACTTGATAATAATGTGATGCAGGTTCTAAAAGCAAATACACGTATGGATTCTCGTTCTGATCTCCCACGACAATACCACGAATCCCTTGCGACACCTGATACCACACACCGCGCTCTATTGCGAATGTCACAAGTACCTCAGCCGGTTCTGCAGTGGGGGCTTTGGTGGTGGATAGAATCTTGTGGACTGGTGAATCTGGCTAAACTTTCTAACAATTCGCTCAGCGAAAATCGAATTCCATTTAGAGCGAGTCGGTAAATACTTCGATGCCAAGTTGTTTTGCATCTTGTTTGGCTCGGTGACGATCAATCTTATACTTTCGGGGAGCGTTAATTTCTAGCTCAGTGCGATTAACGGAGAATTGGCAGTTCATTGCCTGTTGATGAACCCATTTCAATGCACGCTCGATACCGTCCGGATAACCTCGAAACGTTTTTTCGACCTCATCGCCACCACGAAACTTTCCCCAAGCCCCAGTGATACCCGCGGCGAGCGTCTCCTTTTTGCCGCTTCGACTGGTCAACTCCTGCGGAGGATGAATACAGATGGCCCCAAGGAACGAAGTTCCCTTTCGGTCAAATAGAAATGCAAGCGTCCACGAATCGGCCTTTTCCAGTTGATTGACAAAACCACCCAACAACTCCTTGTCAATTTGGAACTTCTTGGAAACAGCAGAACTCTTGTTCGCTCTTTTGCTAGACGACTTCGCGTCAATGGGTTCCGTGTCAGTCAACTCAAGCACTGCGGCAGCTTGGAGGCCAGGTTTCAGATCTAATGGATTCTTTCGTGATTCTTTAATGATTTCAAAGTAGACATGGTCGCCAGCCACCCTCGTATGAGCAAGGTTATCCACTTTTCGTTTCAGTCGATCAATGCCAGGCCAAGTCTTTGGGTCAAATCCTTTTTCTGGTGCAATGATCACGTGTAAACTCTGCCTGGCCTTGCCTTCTCCAATTGTCAAAACCATAACTCGGCCCTCTTCGAAACCAAAACATTTTCGATCTTTGGGTTTCATCATGATTTGCAGCATACCAATCGAATCGACGTAGTTGATGGTCGTCTCGCAACGCCCTTGTTTCACCTTGAAACTTGGCTTCTGATCAGGAGGATCTGGCACGCCATGGATTCTCCGCTTCAGCTTTGCTAAATCCTGTTCAGGCGGATGAATGGGAACCGTCGTCGCTGTCGGTTGAAACGGGTGCTGCAACAACTCTGACTTCGTCAAATAGATGGCCAGATCGGGAATCTCCATTTTCTCACCACCGGGAAACGCAGAATCAAAAACACGTGTGAACACCGAAAGTTTGTAAAACCCTGGCAACAATTTGAGGCACTCTGTCTCGCCAAGCGCACCGCGCGCAAAAATTGTTTCGTCGTATGCGACACACAGCTTTCCACTTGGCAGCGACACAACGGCTTCGATGGGGTCATACCAAAAGCCGTCCTTTGGAGGCTTCTTTCGCAAAGATCGACAGGTGACAAAATCGACGCCCGGTACTCCGTCCGAATCAACAATTTCGGGTTCGTGATCAATACCCACTAACCAACCTTTTGATGCAAGCGTCGTCAACTGCTTTTTGCTTGTTTGTTGATTTGGATCTCCAAGAAACTTTTCGATATGCTTGCCATGAGCTTGCAGCATCTCAAAATAGGATTCATCAAAAAGCCAAGTTTTGATTCCTGGCTCCATTGAGCGGACACTTTTTGCTTTCGGATCGACTGCCGCAATCCGGATCTTCTTGGCACGAGGCATGTTGACACGTAGATGTTGAATTAAGAATTAGCGCGGTATTCCCCATTTGGATTGGTCCTGAAACGGTTTCAGGCATCGACTTTGTAGATTATAGCAAACATTCTTCACTGAGTTCCAGAACGGAGTGATTTTGGGCAGGGCAATCCAGACTTACTGTCATCAACGAACGAACTCGAAACGTCTTTCCACAGTTCATCGAAAGTCATGGCCATTGTTGTTGCTACCTTTTTTGTTCGGCTTATTATTTCTTACTGACGTTCGAATCCTCTTCAATAATGCCTGAAAACTGGAGTTGAATTGCTCTTTCTGTGATCGCGATGTTCTTGTTGACGAGTGCCTCCCGCTCTTGTGACACATTCTCAATCTCGATTCCTTCCAAAGGACGAACTGTATAGTCTTTCTTTGTCTCGTCCTTGTACTGTTTCATTACCCTCAAGGCTTTGTGTAAGGCTTTTCTCTGCGCTTTTGCTTGTTGGATTTCACTCTCTATCGCATCTCCAAATACCGCTCTCATACGTGCAAGCTGTAGATTATACGAATTCACAAACTCTTCTTCATAAGAATGATAATCAGCTGGTCTTGCGTGTTCGGCTACTACATTAACATGTTTTGTATATGCATCGCTCTTAACGATAAAGTCGTCGAGAATACCAACACGTTGTTCGAACATCTTGCCTTTGATTTGATTACCAAGTTCGAGCTCTAACTGTTTTATAGAATCTTGCAACTCATGTGGTTTAAAAATATAGAGGGTAGCCAGTGCGATGAAACTCCAGAAGACCACAGAGCGAAGAGACTCCCATTTAAACTTGTGATTGAAAACGCGAATATCTTCATCGGCTCTTTCTTTCTCCGACATGTTTCTTACTCCTGGTGATTGAAGCAAAGTGATAAACTTAAACTGGCATTTAACGTATCAAGTTTTGATTTTTCCAGGTCTGACCTTTTCTCCGTGGCATACTTAACCCCTCATTCTGTACAAGAGACATGAAAGAGGATTATTTCACGACGGGAAACTGTTTCATCAGATGAGAAGCTGCTTTTTTTGTCTCTTTCCAGTCGCCCGTTTCGTTGGGGACTGCTTTTACTATTACTGTGAAGTCCAGCTTCTCTCCCTTTTCAAATGACTGTCCGCTGTTATGACGGAGATAGTATTTGTGATATCGATCGAGGTCCCAAATGTGGCTGGCACTACGGTTACCTGCGATGACTTTGGGAGTATAACATAAAAGACCGAGTTGATTTTCCGGATCGTATTGAGCAACCCAACTCGTGTTTTTGCTGACTGCCATTTTCTTTGAATGTGACAACTCCCCTGTTTCGAATGATTCATCCGGGAGTTGGGCAATCCAGTTTGTTGTCGAGGGAGGGAAGCAGTGCATGAAATAGTAAAGTAAATCGGTCTTGCAATTTTCCAGAGCTTCCATCTCTGTTTGTTCTTCAACGAAGTCATTAGTAAGAATCACTTTGGCGCGGACTTTAAATTTCCAGATAGTCGATTCTTTGATGAATTGAATCCGTTTACCGGTAATGGTCTCTCCCGTTTTTGTGATGGGAACATTCTGACCATCCACAATCAGTGTTAATCGATGGACGACTTCTCGCCCCCCTTCTTTGTGTCCTGTTCCCCACCACTGCCCTCCTTGGGGCTTCAATACGGTTCCATAATGGCCGTTATTCAGACTAAAGAGGTGATCGCGATAGAACATCTTCTCAATCGTCCAACCGCTGGCAGCGTCTAAGGGAACCGTGTAGTTCTCTGTTTTGAGAGTCAGAAAACCAGTCTCTGGCACTCCCGCATCGTAGAGAGGCTGCGCAGTCTCTTTTTTGTTTGTGATTTCAGGATTGGCAGCAAGTCCTGCGTTTGCAGAAAAAAACACAACAGCAAGCCAACTGGCAAGAATCAGTTTGGTCATCGTCTGGAAATGGTTTCTGTTATGAATGGAGATGTTGGATATCAAAAGTGACAGAATTTTAAAGTCATAGGAATTTGATGGCTTAAAACGGCCAGTGAATTTACCCGTCGGGATTGCCTTGTTGAATCCCAAGATAGTAATATTTTCCCTCTTTGTGTTGATACATATGCCAGCCTCTCAAACCCATTGTGTCTCGGATCATTTTTTCTCCTGGCTTGAAAATATGCTCAGCCAGACCAATGGCAGGAAAATAGGCTTGCTGCCCGACAAATGTTTTAATGTTTCCATCCAATGGACCGCCGACACACTCAATTTGTTCTACCATCGGCTCACTTTTTTAACAAATACTTAAAGGAGGAGAAAGGATCAATGACTGCTACATCATAGTTTACACAGAAAACCCTTAGAAATGAGGAGCTTTTTGGAGCGTTTCAATTTTGGTAAGTGCATCCTTGATCTCTTGGTCTTCTGGCATTGTTTTTTGGAGCGTGAGATAGTTTGCTTCTGCTTCAGGAATTTTGTGGTAGAAGAGCTGGTACTTTGCCAGTAACTTTAATACCTCCAAATTTTCGGGAGCCAATTCATGCGCTTGAGCCAATAGTTTCAACGCCTTTCCGGGCACACCCTCTGCTTGATAAATAGAAACTAATTGAAAGAGGGAATCAAGTTGTCTCTGGTCTAGCAGTTGGCCTATTTCAAACAGAGAGGCAATCGATTTTTCGAGTTTGATCATATCGAGTAATCTGTTTGCTTCTTGATTCTCTGTGGATTGGATTCGATTTAGCTCTTCCAGTGCCTGTGCCGTACGCCCATTGATTAAATGAAGTCGAGCCATTAAGAGATGCGCTTTTTCAATTTCTACTTTGCTTGCATTATCTGAATCTAAAACTTTTTGTGTATATTCATGTGCCTTATCGAAGTGTGCCAGCTTCCAATACTCTTCCGCAATTCGCAGATTGTTCTTGGGAGTTTCTGATGGTGCTAATTCACCAGAACCATTTTTGTCAGCCAGCCGTTTTTCTGAGAGCATCATTCCACGCCGGATAGATTGACTAATTAATCTTTGTCCTGGCATCCGTGTCGCTTTGGTAAACTCTTGTAGAGCTTGTTTAAATTGGTGTTTACCGACATAAGCCCATCCCAGAAAATTGACGATTCGGACATCACTAACTTCGGGCAGTTCCTTAACAAATGAAATGGCTGCGTCATATTTTTCCGCCTGCAGTAACTGTTGAAGATAGTTTACCTGTGACGAAAGTCGATTGGGAAATTTGTCGAACGCTTCCCTGGCAATGTCCATTGGTTCGTCTTTCTGCCAGTATTGATGACGGATTGTTCCTTCATAATTCGGTTGTATTTCAATGATCACGACTCCTTTTTTTTCGTAAACCGGAGTCAGGCGGTAGACAAGATCATGATCCAGTAAGTGCCATGGGAACGCGCCTACTGTTGTTTTATCAAAGCTCACCAGATATTGCGGTGCGAATGTTTGAATTGCTGTATGCAACTCGTTTGGTCTTTTTTGTTCAAAGTGAATCTGTTTCTGGAATCGATGGCCGGTCGTGGCAACATCGTTTCGGCGTGTGAGAACTCGTGCATTCGCAGCAGTATTATTTTTGATCCAATTACCCGCTGCTACAAAATCGCTGTAGTGATTTGAAGGGAATTCAGTTTCATAAAATTCATCACCTTGGAAAATGAGCTTCTGATTTGCGTAAATCATACTATAGTCTGTTTTAGCCTGAGAGACGAATAGTCCGATACCGAGTAGCACCACGAGACCCATTATGACCTTTTTAGCTGTTTCGTTTTGTTTAGAAAGACGATTGACAATACACACAAACCCTACGGGGAGAAAAGCCAGAATGACTGGTAACAGCGGGAAGATATAGCGCGCTTGCATCCAAGGCCATATAGAGAGAATACCGAATGTAATGCACATATAGAAAAAACTGACCGCACCTCCTCGATTCCAGCATTTCAGCATACCATAAATGGCGATCGAAATAATGAAGATGCTGCCAAGATAATAGATGAATTGAGGCCCTGGTAAAACATGATTGCCATCGAGCACAAATCGTTCATAACTGGGGATCACTCCTGGCATACTGGGAAATAATTTTTGACACAAGCTTTCAAAGTGAATGAGTGATCGATTCAGCATGGAGAGAAACGTACCGAGAACACCCATCGATTTCATTTCTCCCATTGTTGCCGCAGAGTAAACATCGGATTTGAAAGAGTTGTTTCGCAGCATCCATAAGCCTGTTACTGCGAATGAACAGATTACACTTATCAGATAAGGCCAACGTTTCCGCTTCACGATGGCCCACATCCCCAGGGCCAGAACTAAGGCAACACCAATTGTACGAATCAATGGGAGGAACATTACTAAGCAGGTTAAGAGAACAAGCTTTCGTTTGTTGACCTGCTCTTCATCATGAGAAATGAGATACAGAATGGCGATGGTAAAAGCCATAAAAGGGATTTCACTCATGATGAGTGTGGAAAAGAGTAAAATATAAGGATTGGTCGCTAGAAGTAGAATGATAAACAAGGCTGGCCAGTGGAGAGATTGCTTTGTCTTGGGAGACGCTTCGCCTGCAAAATTCTGCAGTCGACACATAAATAGATAAAGCAGAGTCAGCATGATAATGGAGGTAAAAATGACCGTCACCTTAGCAAGGATTGCATTGTAAGGGGCGATCAAAGCAGCCGGGATGAGTAGCACAGACATTCCCGGAGGCCGCACTGTGAAATAAGGCTCTCCAGGAAAATCGAATTGGCGATACTCGAAGCTGGTACTCAGCCCTCGTGCCATTAAGATGTAGTCACCACTATCTGGAGAGACGAGATAAATATGATTTAATCGTGCACCAGTAAGAATGGCGAAACAAATCAAAATTGCAATCAGCAAGGTCCGTGAATGATGATTGTTTGATTGCAAAGCTTCGTTCATGATCATTCCAGATTCAATGACTGTGGTTTGGGTCCGTTGCGTAAATTTGTCTAAATCAGTGTTTTAAAACAGATTCTCAAGAATGGATCATAAAAGAGAACTACAGGCGCTCGCGAAGCTTTTTCCTTAGATTCTTGCCAATGATCCGATTCTTGAATCAGAGATTTATGGTTTTACTGGTTGTGAATTGGGTGAGGAAAGCAAAGTGTTTAAATGTGCACTTTCTTGGCTGGTTTCGCTGTGGTGACTAAATCAAAACGAGTCATTGAAATCGGCTCCCAGCGTCAGGATGCCCCTGAGCCCCGCTATGACAGACTGATTATTTTTATGTCAACCAAGGTAGTAGTGCTTGTGCGAATGACAGTACAAGGAAGAATCCGCACATGTCAGTTAGTGTGGTTAGTATTGGCCCAGAAGCCAATGCTGGATCGAGTTTGAAGCCTTTTAGTATCAACGGAATGACTGCACCCAGGCAGACCGCCATGAGCGTATTGAGCGCTAATGCTCCCCCCACGACGAGCCCCAATGCCGGTATGCCTTTCCAGAGATAGGCAACAGTTCCCAGCAAAACACCCAGAGCGATGCCATTCACCATACCGAGTACGAATTCTTTGCGGAAGATATAGAACCAGTCTCTCGGTCGAATCACCCCCAGCACGAGTTCGCGTGTACTGACAGCAATGGATTGATTTCCAGAGCAACCACTCATGTCAGAGACAATCGGCAAAAAGACAGCCAGTGCAATCACGCTGGCGAGAATGTCCTCATACATGGCGATCACACTGGCGGCGACCACGTTCAATACGATGTTAATACTGAGCCATGAGAGCCGCCGCGCGCTACGCGTTTTGAGCGGAAGGCTGCGAAGTTCTTCACCACCCATAATTCCGGCAAAACGGAGAAAGGTTCGACCGGCCTGTTCTTCTCCCGCTTGTTCCACGTCTTCACGACGAATGACTCCCACAAGTTTGTTATTTTTATCGACAACCGGAAGACCAAATAAAGGATGAGCGTCAAAGAAATGTTGCAGATCCTGCAGTCCCGTAGAATCCAATACGCTGGTTGGATTGGTAATCATCATTTTTGATATCTGCCGCTGAGGTGGTGCGAGTAACAGATCTCGCAAACGCAGTACTCCAGTCAATTGGAGCTCAGAGTTGATGACATAGATGTATTGGACATTATACGCGCCGTACTTCTCTGCATTTTGACGCAAATTAGAGACGACATCATCGACTGACTCTGATTCTTCAAACGCAAGCAACTCTGTAATCATCAGTCCGCCAGCAGAGAGTTGATCGTACTGTGCCAGAAAACGGACATTCTCTGCCGCTGTGGGGTCCATCTCCTCAAGGATGGCTGCGGACTGTGATTTCGGAAGCTGATCAAGCAGATCGACCTGTTCATCACTATGCATCTCGTCGAATATCGGTGCAGCCTGCTCTGGAGGTAAAGCTGAAAGCAATTGCCCTGCTTGCAGCTCTGGTAGCGACTCCATCAGGCGAGCGGCGTTTTCATCAGAGATCAGCGTAATGAATTCCTGCTGTTCGGAATCTGACAATTGAGCCATTACCCGCGCATCTTCACCGGGAGGCAGCTCCTTCAAAAAGTCGTGAGCGGCTTCGGGATCCCCGGCTGCAACAATCTGATCGATCTGTTCCCAGGCATCCTGACTTTCTTTGACGACACCCTCTGTCGTTTCGGGCGATTCTTCCATGTCGTATTTTCCGTTGTAGGATAATAGCCATTTTTAACGAGTTACTAACAATCCTAAAATAAATATTATCAATATGTCGCAGAAGGCAATAAAATGGCGAATTCTAAATGGTGATGTTTATGTTCTACTATTGTTGCCGCAAATCAATCAAGTTCTAACTCGATTTTATTCTGGAATCCCTCCATGTCATGGTTTTCTAGGCAATTTGTTTTTATGGGTAGTATACTGGCCCTCTGGATTGATCTCCCCGATACAGCCTCGGCACAGTCAGCGTCCACTTTACGCCCTGATTCTAATGGCTATCAAAAAGTCGTCGCCCCATTTTTAAAGCGGTATTGTCTGAAGTGCCATCAAAAAGGAATCGAGGACAATGAATTTCGTGTGGATTCCAGTCTCGAAAACAATTTTTTAAAACCTGTTGCAAAAGGGAAATGGGGTGAGATCGTGAACGTTCTCAACGGGCACGAAATGCCGCCTGACGGAGAACGAAAGCCGACGACAACAGAAGTTGCAAAAGTAGTTGACTGGATCACCAGTCAAATGGTCAAAGCCGAATTAGCCAATCGCGATTCGGCGATTGTGCTGCGTCGACTGAATCGAGCCGAATATCGAAATACGATTCGCGATTTGATCGGGCTCGATTTCGATACCTCCGGTTTCCCACAGGATCCGCCAGCGGGAGGCTTTGACAATAACGGGGGGGCCTTGACGCTCTCTCCGCTGCATCTGGAACTTTATCTGGAAGCCGCGCGTAAGATTTTGGATAAAGCACTGGTTCAAACAAACGCACCACCGACTTTGAAATGGCGTATTCAACCCGATTCAGGAGATTCCGATCGAAATCGAGTTGTCTATGATGGGCAACGAATGATTGTGAATGGGGGGAAAAACAAAGTTGAAAATGGTTTTAAAGTGATCCACCACGCCAATTGGGACAAAAAACTAAATGCGCGGGACTTTCGCATGCCTCATGCGGGTAACTATATCATACGAATTCGCGCAGCGGGGAAAGTGCCGGCAAGAACAGCTGTCGTCGCATCTGCCAAGCTGGCACTGCAGCACAGAATGGATCGGCAGAACCGTAAGAATCCTCGTGGGGCAAAATGGACGAAACAACAGTTCGAACGGGACCTCAAACATTTTCAAACCGATTCGATGTATGACTATGGGTTTCCTCGTTTGAAGTTCACCCAACATTTGGGAGGACAACCCAAAGTCCTGGCTGAGCTCGACATTGATGCTCCGCTCTCTAAGCCTCAAATTTATGAGTTCCAGGGATTTTTCTCGACACAAAAAGCGGGGGTCACCATTGAATATGCTTATGATATTCCCCGTGTTCTGGAAAATTTCTGGATGCAGACAGGAGACCAGTTTGCGCGTCCCGAACTCTATGTGGACTGGATCGAACTGGAAGGCCCCTACTATGTGTCCTGGCCTCCCCCCAGTCACAAACTGATTATGGGCAGTATTAAAGCGAACCCACATAACGAACGTCAGGCTGCCACAGAAATTATTTCGCGAATGATGAGTCGCGCCTATCGTCGTCCCGTTACACAACAGGAAATTGACAGCAAGCTAAAGCTGTTCCGTCAGGTGCGTAAGGATGCCTCTTCTTTTATAGAAGCCATCAAAACTCCTCTGACAGCGATTCTGGTTTCACCTCATTTTCTTTATCTTACCGAAGCCCCTCGCACAATGACGACTGGTTCCAGTAGTCAATCAACCTCGCGAAAATTGAATGACTATGAACTCGCCTCGCGACTGTCTTACTTTCTTTGGTCCAGTATGCCCGATGAAGAACTCATGGAAGTCGCGAAAAATAAAAAACTAAGCCAGTCATCGGAACTCACGAAACAAGTTGACCGGATGTTGGCTGATCCCAAAGCCGGCGCCTTGACGAAAAATTTTGCCGGTCAATGGCTCGGGTTACGTGAAGTGGGTGCCAACCCACCTGCAGCCGATTTATATCCCCGATATGATCGACATCTGGAAATCTCAATAGTCAAAGAATCTGAAGCGTTCTTTGCAGAAATTTTACAGAATGACTTAAATGTGATGAATCTGGTGAAATCTGATTTCGTGGTCATTAACGAACGTTTGGCTCGCTTTTATGGAATTTCGGGAGTGAAAGGCGACCATTTCAGAAAAGTGAGTGTTCCCGCCGGTGTGCACCGTGGTGGGATTGTGACCCAGGCGTCCGTTCTCACAATCACATCCAATGGAACCCGGACTTCACCCGTAAAACGAGGGACATGGGTGATGAAAAATCTGCTGGGTATTGACCCCGGATTGCCCGTCGCCAATGTTGGTGACATTGCCCCAAAGGTTCCCGGTATCGATAAAGCGACGGTCCGAAAGCGATTAGAAATTCATCGGGAATTACCTCAGTGTGCCCGTTGCCATAATAAAATCGATCCCCTTGGTTTTGCTCTGGAAAACTTTAATGCTGCTGGAGAATGGCGCGTGCAGGAAGGATTTGGCTATAAAGGCCGTATTGGTCCCAACGATCCGAAAATCGATGCTTCTGCCAGCATGCCAGACGGAACACGTTTCACCGGTGTGGATGGTTTGCGTAATTCTCTGATGAAACAGGAAACGCTGTTTCTGAAATGCCTCAGCGGTAAAATGCTCACTTATGCTTTAGGGCGGGAATTGGGCATCGCCGATAATCCGACCATTGACCTGGCGGTTACGGAAATGAAGAAAAACAATTATACATTGAGATCATTGATTAAATTTGTTGTGCTCTCAGAGCCGTTTCAATCAAAATAAAATAACAACACAGTTGATCAAACCATAGAGGTGCTGTGATGACTTCCTTTCCGAAACAACCACTCTCTCGAAGACACATGCTCAAAGGGCTTGGTGTCTGTCTCAGTTTGCCTATGCTGGAGGCAATGATTCCTTCTGCTTCGGCCCGGCCTTCGACATTTAAAGCCTGGAATCGCTCGGCCGGTCAGCATCCCCGCATGATTTGCTGTTATGTTCCCAATGGCGTGAATATTTTAGAGTGGGTTCCCCAAACCGCAGGAAAGTCATATCAACTGTCACAGACACTTTTGGCGCTCAAAGCACATCAGCGGGATTTTACAGTTGTTTCCGGAATCGGACATCCCGCTTCCAAAGGAGGTCACTCGGGCGCTGATACCTGGTTAACGGGCGCAGATTTATCGGCGGTTCCGGGAAGTGACTATGCAAATACGATTTCTGCCGATCAGATCGTCGCCGAATATCATGGCAAAAAGACACGGTTCTCTTCACTGCAAATTTCTGACTCTTCAGGCACAGGAGGCGCGGGGCATAGTCATACTCTCTCATTTGATCGCAGTGGTACTCCCATTCCTGCTGAGAATTCTCCACAGCGACTGTTCGAACGATTGTTTGTACCTGAAACGAACGCAGGAAAACAAGCGACATTAAAACGCTATGCAGAAAGAAAGTCGATTCTTGACAGTGTACTGCAGGATGCAACGACTCTGAACAAAAAACTGGGAAAGAAAGATCAACAAAAACTAGATGAATATCTAAACTCCGTCAGAGAAACCGAGCAACGTGTAACACGCCTGGAATCATGGATTGATGTTCCCAAACCAAAAGTAGATCCTATAGGGTTACAACTGGCAAGCCAACCACACAACGCGCATGATCGACCGATGTGGATCGATGTGATGCTGGAAATTTCTTATCTGGCGTTTGCGACCGACGCCACGCGTGTCATCACGTTTGAATGGTCACGAGAAGCGGGAGGCTTTGGTGGAGGAGGTGAAAATCATCACGAACTTTCGCATCATGGTGGCGATGCCAGTATGTTGAAAAAGTTGGCAGTCATAGATCGCTTCCATCTCTCCAAGCTCGCACGGTTCATGGATTTGCTCAAATCAACAACAGAGGACAATGGTAACATGCTCGACCACACGATTGTGCTATATGGTTCTGGTATGAACTCAGGAAAGGGAGGAGAACATTCTCCCAAAAACCTGCCGACGCTGATTGCAGGTGGACACAAACTAGGTTTGAAACAGGGGCAACACCTCGCATTTGATGTTGAGAAGCATCCACCACTCAGTAACTTATTATTGTCAATCATACAGGCGATGGGAGTGGAAGCTCCCAGGTTTCAGGATTCGACTTCGACGTTAACAGGACTCGTCTAACTCTACTTCATGGAGCAACTGCTTTTTAGACAATTAGGATGTAAAAACGGATCGAACCTGATATTTTTGTCGTTTTGGGGAAATCACTCGTGTGATAACAAAGTTTGAACAATCAATGTCGGGATCGAAATATAGAAATTCTAAAAAGATCATTTAAAGAGAAAACAAACATGCAACTGACTTCTGTTGTCACTCCATTCACAGAGGAAAACCTGCAATTACTCTCTCAGATTGGAGTCACCCATGTCACAATCCGTTATCCGGGCAAGGGGCAAGATCGGCTGGAATCTATCAAAAAACAGGTACAATTATTTGGTTTAAAGATAGCTGCGATAGAAGGAAATCTTCCCATCGAAAACATTAAGCTGGGAAATCAGCACTTCGATGCTGAGATTCTTGAAATGAAACAGTTGCTACAGAATATGCACAGGGTCGGCATCCCGTTTCTCTGTTATAATTTTATGGCAGGAACCGACTGGGTACGCACAAAACTGGATGAACGTGAACGGGGTGGTGCGTTAGTGACTCGATTTGACGTCGATCAGGCTGAGCAAGCCGTCTCCCTTTCTGAAACAACCCCACAGCAAGATTCAAACACGATTTCAAGTGAGCAACTTTGGAATAATCTGGAGCGATTCCTTGAAGAACTGGTTCCTGTTGCTGAGGACTGTCAAGTAACATTGGCCATGCACCCTGATGATCCACCTCTTGATTCTTTTATGGGAAAAGCACGGATCATGAACTGCGTGGAGAGTTTTGAAAAGCTAATGAAAATGGTACCCAGTCCAGCGAATGCAATCTGCTTTTGCCAGGGAACCTTCGCTGAAATGGGTGTTGATATCCCGGGTACGATTCATCAACTGGGCCAACATATCAAATATGTGCACTTCCGTGACATTAAAGGCACGCGCGAGCATTTTGTCGAAACGTTCCACGATAATGGGGCAACCGATATGTACTCTGCTATCAAGGCATATCAGCAGGTCGGTTTTACAGGTCCGATCCGTCCTGATCACGTTCCCCAATTTGTGGGAGAAGAAGCAGGAGAACCCGGTTATACCATGTTGGGGCGGTTACATGCCTTTGGATACATGCAGGGACTCATACAGGCAGCCAGTCATGAATGAGATGGTTCAATTCCCGCCGGACATCGGAAAACAAGTACTTATCACAAGTCATTGATTTGTATTTCGATAGTGTCCATTTTAACCATAGCGGCTTCTACACTATAATACTTGGCTCCAATGCCTTGATGACGCTGCAATCAACCTGAAGAACCAGCTAGTAAAAAACTTTAACTAGCCGGTAGATCTAGGGTGCATTCCTTGTATAATCGTTATTAACGGTGCAACTTACCCAAGCGGATATTGAAACTGGTGACTCGCAGGGAAGTCGAAGTTGGAATCAGCCCATTGCTGATGGTCAGGCAGGATGTCTTGTTGCTGGCGGTTGAGTTGTATTGCTGAGAGTGGCTTACTCTCACTTTGTTCCAAATACGATTTCCCACTCTTTAGGAGTCAGTCCCATGCGTGTCCGATTAATGTTAGCAGGAGTAGCCGTTGTCGCTAGCCTGTTCCTGATGTCCAATGTTTCCGAAGCAGGTGAGCGCATTGTCACTCGTTACCGTAATCCGTTTCCTTATGTAGGCCCCGCACCAGTTTATGCTGTCCCTGCTCCGGTAACCACGACGATGTACTATGCACCAGCTTATGTGCCTGCTCCTGTGGTGACTCCGGTTTATTATCAGCCCGCTCCTGTTGTGGTACAGCCAGTTACAACCTACTATGCGCCAGTGACACCCTATTATTATTCTCCTCGCAGGGTCGTTTATAAAACGCGGGGACCAGGATTATTTTCTCCCTATTATCGGTCTGTGGTCAGATATCGATAATAGACCTGAAACGAAAACAGCCTGCTGAATCTAAGATACAGAATTCAGCAGGCTGTTTTTATTTGTCGAGAAGCAACCTTCTCTAAGCCTCTTTTAAAGCGTCCAGCCTTTGCGGTATTCGCGTTTGACGTACTGGGCCGCTTCGGGAACATTGGTCACTTTGAGATTTTCGGCATCCCACTCCAGTTTCTTTTGTCCCACTCGATAAGAGACATTGCCCAGGAGCACTGTTTCGGTCAAAGGACCCGCGTATCCGAAGTTACTACCGGTTGGGGTTCCGTTTCTGATCGCGTCCAGCCATTCAATGTGGTGGCTCTTGGGTCGTGTCAGGAATGGTTTGACTGGATTCGCATCTTTACCGGCTTCCATAAATAATTTATTCGTTCCATAGTCAGCCAGTAAGCGACCATCGTCACCTTCAAACAAGACGGCACTCCCTTTTTCATAAACTTCTGCCCCTTTGGGCTTCCAGCCACCGTGGTACCAGGTCATATGCACGGGCGGCAGGTCCTCACGCGCTCCGAATTCGTAATCCACTCGCATCTGACTGGGGCAATCGTTCTCTCCGGCATGCCCTTTTTTGCCGACAGCGACGACGGTTTTGGGATACTTCAATTTTAAGGCCCAAAAGGGAAGATCCATATAGTGACAACCAAAGTCACCGAGTTGGCCATTCCCAAAGTCCCACCAGTAACGCCAATTGAAATGAAAGTGAGATTCATCATAGGGACGGAAGGGAGCGGGACCGATCCATTGATCATAGTTAACGTGTGCGGGAGGATGATTTTCCTTTGCCCTCTTGCCTTCAATACGAACTCCACCACCCAACCAGACATGCACTCGTCGAACAGGGCCGATCACACCAGACTGCACCGTTTCGACTACCGTACGATAGTTATCTGTGGCATGAATCTGATTCCCCATCTGAGTCGCAACACCAGCTTTGGCTGCCAGGTCGGTCAGTACACGGGCTTCATAGACTGAGTGTGTTAATGGTTTTTCACAATAGACAGGCAAACCTTTTCGCAGAGCCGCTGCGACCGCCGGAGCATGCATATGATCGGGCGTACTCACCAACACAGCGTCCAGATCATTTCGATCGAAGACTTTTCGATAGTCATCATAGGTATCGGCGTGAGGAAACTCTTGAGCCGCTTTTTCCAGCCGCTTTGAATCGATGTCGCATAAGGCCACAAAATTTTCTGATTTTGTTCCTTTAATATTGGAATACGCGCGGGCAGCGACTCCGATGGTTGCCAGATTTAATTTTTCGTTAGGTCCCTTCTTTTTCGTTTCATTTTCAGCAGTAGCAAACGGCAAGGAAGTCGCTAAAGCGGGCACAGCGGTTCCTGCGATCAACGCTTTTTTGAGAAACTCACGACGGTCGACAGAATTTGACATCAAAATTCTCCTTAGAGGTAATTCAAGATGCTTGAGGAATGATTTATCAAAAATTTTGGCTAGCAAGCAGTGAATAATGGAAAATAGACCCCATCATTTTTTGGTTGCAGATCAAGGTGGGTGAATTTATCTCAAATATATAAACTTTTCTTAATATATCGCATCCTAAAACGCAAATCGAGCTAATTGTGAGAAAAGATGGGAGATGTTCGGAGATAGTGATCGTTGCGAATCACCACAGAAACAAGGGGAATGGGGGATCAATACTTTGTGATTGAGATTGCGTTCACAAGCAAACAGTTTTGTTTTCATGCTGGAAATGAAAAGAGCCACTTCTCTCAAGTAATATTATGAACTTGAAAGAAGTGGCTTATGAAAATACGGAGAGAACGGGATTCGAACCCGTGGAACCGTTTACACGGCTCACCGGTTTAGCAAACCGGCGCATTCGGCCTCTCTGCCATCTCTCCAAGTCTTAAGTGATCCACAGATTGAGTGGGCCATCAAGAACTCTTTATGCTGATTTTTGCATGGAATGTCAACGGAGTAAAGCTCTGATTATGCAGAGACTTCGGTAAATTCACTCCATGCCGGAAAGGGAGTGTATCAAACCAAAATCTCAGCTGCAATGGTTTCCTCATTTTGAATTGTGAATGTCCGAGACCAAAGAGGTGAAACGTTGAAATCACAGAATAATCCAAGTGACTTTTCTACTGTATCATCATTTTTGCCTGATAGTTATTCGCTTATAAGTCGTTTTCATATAAATGCTTATGGCGATATAAAAAACTATGATTCCAAATAGGTTTGCAAAGCCTCTTTCCAATGCGGAAGTGAAAAGCCAGTTACTTTTTTGAACTGAGCACAATCCAGCACGCTGAATCGAGGGCGTTCAGCGGGCGCGTTATATTGTTCCGTTAAGATGGGGTTCATTTTCACAGTTAGTCCGGCGAAATCGAAAATGGTTTGAGCGAATTCGAACCAGGTGGTTTGACCCTCGTTAGTGACATGGTATAAGCCCAAGCGATCAGTCTGAATCAGATTTTTGATTGCCGCTGATAGATCAAGAGTGGACGTGGGCGTGCAATATTGATCGTTAATGATAGAGAGTTCATCTCGTTCCTGACCCAGGCGTAACATGGTTTCGACGAAATTGCCATTTCCAGATTTACCCGCTGTTCCATAGAGCCCGCAAGTACGGATCACAAAATGTTGAGCGCAAATCGCACGTACAAAGTATTCACCCGCTAATTTACTTTGTCCGTAGACACTTATGGGACCGGGCAGATCCGTTTCACGATATGCTGACTTGCGTGTTGAATCGAACCCAAACACATAATCAGTGCTGATATGCACTAACCGGATTTTGTGTTTCTGGCAATACAATGCCAGATTACGCGGACCCAGTGCATTCGTAGCAAAGGCCACTTCCGGAGTTGATTCTGCCTGATCGACTTTGTTATAGGCGGCCGTATTGATTATCAGTTCGGGCTGACTCTCGGTAAGGGCAGATTCCACACTGTCAGCATCTTCAATTGTTATTTGTTGATGTGTCAGACCTGTGAGTTGATGTCTATCTGAACTCAGAGTCGACATCAGATCGCATCCCAGTTGTCCTTGAGAGCCGATGACAGTGATGCGCATTTGCTATGAACCTGACTGAAAGTAATAAATTGAACCAAGACCTTGTTCTGTTCTCGCACAAAGGTAATCGCAGAAAGTAATCAGGGGGACGTTGTCTCTTACAGAATTGGTTTTAGCGGTTGGTCTTTTCAGAATCAACAGCGAATCCAATTGGTTTTGGGGGCGGGATATACGCATTCAATCTATCTCTCTTCTCACTCAGAGTTTTAAACAATTTATCTGTGACACTTATCTGAGATACGAGTATTAGATACCGAGTGTTTTAAGGGTAAATGTGTACCTTTAGTAGGTATGAACAAAAAGAAACTCTCCTATTTCATCAGAGTTTGCGCGTACTTGTCTATAAAAAATATGTTTTTGAAACACAGCAATTCATGAAGCGAACTAAGGCATTTCTGGTCGAATCGTGGTCTGAAATATTTTGATAATATTAACATAATAATCATTTTGTTTTTGACACGTTAATGTCCAGTAAATATCATAAGTTTGTTAATTAAATTAATATCTAACCTTAATTAATTGAGCGTTCGAATATGCCCCCGTGGTATTTCATACGGCTTTCTAAGCTTTAGATTCTCGTGGTGATGTATTGCTTCCGGCTGATGGGTTGGAATTTTTAAATTCTGTTTCATAACTTTCTACCACAGGAGAAGACCATGAAAAGTAACCGTCGTGGATTTACACTCATTGAACTGTTAGTGGTGATTGCAATCATCGCAATTTTGATCGCTTTACTGCTTCCGGCTGTTCAGCAGGCGCGTGAAGCAGCCAGACGCAGCACTTGTAAAAATAATTTGAAGCAAATGGGATTAGCCTTACATAATTACCATGATACACATCGTGTTTTTCCAGCTTCCGTTTATAACAAAGGAGTTTGTGGCACCGCCTATACTGCGCCTGGGCATGGTAACTGTCTGGTGATGAATACAAACGGTTTGCTGATGCTACTTCCCTTTATTGATCAAACTGCCCTCTACAACCAATACAACTTTAACTCTGCGATGGGAGAAGCAGTTGCTTCAACACCAGGCTACTCGGCACAAACGGGGCCTTCGGGTAGTTGTTCACAAACTGTCTTAGGTAACCCGGCCACTAATGGAAACGGCGCACTTCATCAAACAAAAATCGACGTATTGCATTGTCCTTCGCAACCTAAGACCGAGGAGCTTACAGCAGACACTCCGACGTACAGAGCTGCCAGTGGCGTAGTCGGTCGAAAGACCAACTACGATTTCATTGTGTATGCGAACTACAGACATGCAAATTGCAATGATTGGCGAACTTCCGCTTTGACTGCGTTCACGAATCGTAGAATGTTTGGTGACAACAGCTATTGTTCTCTTGCTGACATCATCGATGGGTCGAGTAATACCCTGGCGATGGGTGAAACAAAATACGATGTTTACAATGGAAGCGCTGCACCCTGGGGTTACCGGGGGTGGTTACAGGCTGGTATTGATCCCCATTTCGGAATTAACAACCATATTTATTCTGGAGTCGATAGATCACCAAAACTCGCCAGTTGGAGTTACGCGGGAAGCTACCACGAAGGGGGGGCACATTTTCTGCTGGGAGATGGCGCTGTTCGTTTCCTGAGTGAGAATCTGGACCGGACTCTGGTCCTAAATCTGGCCCGCATTTCCGATGGGCAGGTTGTAGGCGAGTTTTAAACCTAAGTCCTTCAGGAAGTGCGAATTGAAGGCAACAACACTGAGTATTTTACTTTCCGCCGGATCAATTTCAGATTGATCCGGCGAAGGTTAGCTTTGTGATTTTAACATTTCATGAAATTCCGAATCACCGTTTCACCTCTACTTATTCAAATACACCATCAAAAAGAGATTTATCAAATGTATATTAATCAACTTATCTGGATCGTAATTTTGAGTTTCATGACTTTCACCGGTTGTAGCGGTGGACAGGATATCGCAAAGTTCAAGGAAGGTCTTGTCCCAGTGAAAGGGATCATCAACATTGATGATAAACCGGTGGAAGGGACTCAAATTACTTTCACACCTGAAGAGACTGGGGCTGGGCGGTTTGCGATTGGGGTTACCGACGAGACAGGAAAGTATCATATGATGTCACCACCAGGAGGTTCCAATATAAAGCCTGAAGATTTTCCAGGTGTCAAACCAGGTAAATATCGTGTTACATTCAGTCGCTTTTTACTGGAAAATGGTTCGGTGTGGGATTCTCGGAATTCGGAAGAGGGACCCATGAATGTTGGTGCCAAAGAAACGATTCCTGTGAAGTTCACTAATGCAAATACAACATCATTTACTGCGGATATCAGCCCGACTGGGAATGAAGCTTTAGATTTCAGAGTGAAATCAATGGCGAAACGTTAAGTGTATCGCAGAATCTTAATCAGCGAGTTCAATTGGTAAAAGACTAATTTTCATCTGTGGAAGATGTTGAAAGCGGGGCCACGAAGTGAACCTGCTTGACGATTTCTTTGAAACCAAGTGATGTATAAAGGTGGTTGCCAATTGCGTTTTGTTCCAGTGTTTCGATTTTCGCAAGCGAAAGATTTAACTTGCGAAAATGATCGAGCGCGAATTCAAGCAGCTTACGTCCCATGCCCTGCCCGCGGCATTCGGGAACAAACGCCATATTAGGAATATAGCCAATACTCTCTTCGGGGTCATGCCACGTCGAGATATATCCGACGATTTTCCCTTCCCATTCTGCAACGAAGATGCCTTCCGGTTCGCGGCAGGCGTCTGCTTCCACATGCCGTGCTTTTCGCCATTTCCAGTCATGGTCGTTAATGATTCCAAATTCTTTTTCGATACCATGGTCTATGGAAACACCTTGAAACGCTTCCACGGTGATTTCTTTCAATACCGCGAGATCATCTGGATGGTAGGGGCGAATTTTCATGGCAGTAAATCAATTGTGATTGCTGGAGGGAAACATCGGATGAGACTGACGAGCGAACCGGCTGTATGCTATGATGTTTGCATGGAAAAATAAAGGAGTGTTAACAAAACCTGCTTTAGGGCGGTTTTAAATTAATATAAGTGTACGTTGATGGGAGAGTGGATGGCTGAATCACCAATTTACACCGCCGAACAATTTTTAGAAGCCCGGCTTGAATTGCCTGATGCAGGTCGCTGGACTGAGCTCGTCCAGGGAAAAATTGTAACGCTGGACCCTCCCGATATTGAACATGGGACGATTGTGCTTAATTTGTCGAAAGTGCTCTCTCTCTATTTGCATCAAGTCGATCAAGGGTACGCTTGCTTTGAGTTAGGGCTGCTGGTCAATCGCGGACCCGATACAGTACGTTTTCCACCGGCTGCTATTTTTAACAGTGGGAATCGATTTGAAGAGACTGACAAAGTCATTTCAGAGCGAAAACCCACGGTGATTGTGGAAATTGCATCAACTCATCAGCGGCGTCAGTTAATGAGTGACCATGTCAATGACTATGTTCAATGGGGTGTTGACCTGATTTGGGTGATCGATCCCCCCAAGCAGGAAGTTCTCGAATATGTGGCTGGAAGTGAGAGCCAGGTGATTGATATTAATGGAAAAATGACTGGAGGCACAGTATTGCCTGGATTTGCTATGAAGTTAAAGGACTTGTTTGCAGAACCGGTATGGTGGTAATTTATTGTTTTCGTAATTTTTAATCGTAGTTTTAAATTCATCACATGTTTGCTGAGAAATGGTTGCTCGTTTCAGTTGTGTTTGATGAAAAGAAATCAAGGAAACTTCAGGGATGTCTGATTTACATTTTAATGTCGCAGTGATCGGAACCGGCCCCGGCGGCGAAGGGGCGGCGATGCAAGCCATCAAACAGAACAAATCTGTGATCGCGATTGAGAAATTTTATGAAATTGGTGGGAATTGCACACATACTGCAACGATTCCCAGTAAGGCACTCCGGTATGCCATTCTGCGAATGTCGGAAGTCAATAACTACATGCGTCAGATGAGTCGTCCCGGTATGACGATTGACTTAGAGTTTCCGGAACTTCGAAAGTCTGCGGCCTCGGTGATTCAAAAGCAGGTTGCCATGCGACGTACGTTTTATGAGCGGAATGGCGTGGAACTGATTGAAGGGGCTGCCCGGTTTATAGACCCACATCGCATGCGTATCGATACGCCCAACGGTCTGACCGAAGAGATCACGTTTGATTATGCTGTCATTGCCACTGGTTCTCGACCTTATCGGCCCGATGATATTGATTTCAGTCATCCTCGTGTCTTTTGTAGCGATACGATTCTCAATCTCGATTTCACGCCACGCTCCATCACAGTCTACGGAGCTGGGGTGATTGGTTGTGAGTATGCTTCAATGCTGCGAACGATGGGTATGAAAGTCAATTTAGTGAATACTCGCGATTCCCTCCTGGATTTTTTAGATGATGAAATCAGTGATGCGCTAAGTTATCATATGCGCGAAAGCGGCGTCTTACTGCGACATCGTGAATATTATGAATCGATTGCAGGAACCAACGATGGTGTGATTACGGCACTTCAATCGGGGAAGAAACTGAAGACGGATATTTTGCTGTTTGCCGCTGGTCGGACTGGAAACTCGGAAGATCTGGGATTGGACACGTTAGACATCGAACCAAACTCCCGTGGACAGATTGAAGTGAATGATGATTTCCAAACGAATTTGCCACACATCTATGCTGTGGGAGATATCATCGGTTATCCCTCACTCGCCAGTGCTGCGTATGTGCAGGGACGCTACGCAGCCAGCCATCTGGATAATGGTGAATGTGAACGCGCTCTGATTCGCGACATTCCGACAGGTATTTATACCAGCCCCGAAATCAGTTCACTGGGAAAGACCGAGCGAGAATTGACAGAGGCAAAAATTCCTTACGAAGTAGGGCATTCCATGTTCAAGCATCTGGCACGAGCACAGATTGTGAACTGTCCGACAGGAATGTTGAAGCTATTATTTCATCGCGATACGCTGGAGATTCTGGGGATTCATTGTTTTGGACCAAATGCCTCCGAAATTATCCACATCGGTCAGGCGATTATGTCGCAACCGGGTGAAGCGAATACACTGCTGTATTTCATCAATACGACATTTAATTATCCCACAATGGCAGAAGCATATCGCGTGGCTGCGTTGAATGGTTATAATCGATTGTTCTAATAAAATTTTTTAGATCGGTGAAAATACACATGTATGAGCTGCCGTGATCCCGTATTCGGATCGAGGCTAGTAAAAGACTTTAGGAGAGGGATAGGAAATGCATTTCCGAGAAATCTTTCGTAAGCGTCTTTTCTGGGCCTTTGCATTATTCTTTCTGCTGTTTGCAGGGCTTATGTTTCTGATCACCCGGGTACAAAAAGCCCAACAAGCCGCATACGATTCAATGGTGATGGGGCAACTAAGCTATCTTTCTATCTCAGCCTTGAATTACAAAGATCTAAAAGGAAGTTCAGTTTTTAACGATGCCCAGAAGCAGGGAGTGAGCTGGCGAGTTTTGCTTGCTGAAGCATTGGGTAAAGAACTATTAGAGGGGGTTCAGGGGAGTGGTAACGATCGTACTACTCCTAATTTTCTTCGAGACCGTGAGAAACCCGGATTGTTGCGATTGTTGACTGGAAGTTCTTCTTCTGCTCGCCTCACAAGTTTTCGGGCTGTGAAATTGAATGCGGAAAGTAATCAAAGAGACCGCAATGAGTCGGCCTGGATGTTTGCTTATTTACCGATGAAACAAGATCATTGGCTCTCAACGACAGTCATCCCTCAAGCGGAGCTCGAAGGATTAATCATGCTTGATAACGGGCAGGCTATTTTATGTAAGATACCTGAAGAACGTATGTCAATGCGGGGGGCTCAGTTTTTAAATCGTGTTAAAGCAGATACATCAATCAAGTAAGTCAAAAATCATACTGTTTGCATTTAATTTCTTTTGAAGAACCTCTCAAACCACATATAATCGACAATTTCTGAAAATGTGCACTTAATTAAAAACTCAGGAGAGCTAATTAATGAGCCGTTCGATCATTGGTATCTTGTTTTTTCTGTTCGTGGCAATCGGTTTGGATACAGATGATTGCCAAGCAGAAACAGAACGGCTGAATGTTCTGTTCATCGCCGTCGATGATTTAAATGACTGGATTAGTTGTCTGGGAGGTCACCCCGATTGCAAGACTCCTAATATTGATCGTCTGGCTGCCCGAGGGACCTTGTTTACGAATGCGCATTGTGCCGCACCTGCGTGCAATCCTTCACGGGTTGCTCTCATGACGGGAATTCGTCCCTCTAATTCGGGTGTCTATTTGAACTCGCAACCCTGGCGACCCGTCATGCAGAAAGCAGTGACGCTGCCCCAGCATTTTCGTAAACATGGTTACCATGCCATTGGATCAGGAAAAATATTTCATGGTCGATATACTGATCCAGATTCGTGGGATGACTATTTAAAACAGACCGGTGATCCCAAACCAACGTTAGCTGTTTTGAACGATCCGCACAGTCGTGCGGGGTCAATCATCTGGGGAGTGCTCGATGTCAAAGATCAGGAAATGAGCGATTTCAAAATGGCTAATTACGCCATCGACTATCTTGGCAAAAAACATGAGAAACCATTCTTTTTGGCGTGTGGAATCTATCGGCCGCATATGCCCTGGCAGGTACCTCGCAAATATTACGACAGGTATCCCCTAGATCAAATTCAACTTCCCAAGGTGCTGGAAAACGATCTGAAAGATATCCCTGATGCGGGTGTGCGAATGGCTAAACCGGGTGGTGATCATGCCAGGATTTTGAAAACTGACAACTGGCGTCATGCTGTGCAGGCATATTTAGCAAGTATGGCCTTTGCTGATGTGCAGGTGGGGCGTGTTCTGGATGCATTGGATGCCAGCCCTCATGCCAAAAATACGATTGTGATTCTATGGGGAGACCATGGCTGGCATT
Source organism: Gimesia aquarii (assembly GCF_007748175.1). Lineage (NCBI taxonomy): Bacteria > Pseudomonadati > Planctomycetota > Planctomycetia > Planctomycetales > Planctomycetaceae > Gimesia > Gimesia aquarii. The sequence goes on along the minus strand of NZ_CP037422.1, from coordinate 1,818,224 downwards.
TAGGGGAAAAGCATCATTGGCGCAAGTTTTCACTCTGGGAAGAAGCCACCCGTGCGCCCTTGGTGATGTTCGTACCGGGAGTCACTAAGGCAGGATCGCGTTGCGGACAGGCCATTGATTTCATGAACATTTACCCGACGCTCTGTGAATTATGTTCGCTTCCTGTAGGAGAACATCTGGATGGCATCAGTTTGGTGCCTTTATTGAAAGATCCTGCCAAGACGTGGGATCGCCTGGCGTTAACGACACATGGACGACTTAATCACGCCGTGCGTAGTAATCGATATCGTTTGATCCGCTACAAAGATGGAAGTGAAGAACTCTATGACCATCGCAAAGATCCGATGGAATGGAAGAATCTCGCAGACGACCCCGCATATGCAGAAGTCAAGCAACAGCTTGCCAAAGGATTCCCACGTAAAAACGCAGTCGATGCACCACACGATCAATCCCGTAGAGGTAAACAGAAGAAGAACCAGAAAAGGAAAGCGAAAAATAAAAGGAACAACTCGACAAAATAGATATGCTGTTACGAAATGGGAATCGATTCCCATTTCAAATTCAGTGCAAGCCTTATTCTAATTCGCGCACAACGCGGAAACCGACGTTGTCGCCGCAGCTTGTCAGTGGAAGTTTGGAGCGATAGGCAGACCGAACGTATTCAGGGAAGAGATACCACGAGCCGCCACGCACAACATGTGTAGAGCCAGACTGAGGTCCCTGGGGATCTATCGCTGGCTTTCCTGCAAATTGATCGTAATAGCTTTCCTTGTAAAAGTCGCTGCACCACTCTGAAACGTTTCCATGCATATCGAACAGCCCCCAGTTGTTGGCTCGATAATTTCCCACAGGAGACGTAAAAGCAAAGCCATCTTCCGTTAAAATACCAGTCACTTCCGGGTAGTTTGTCTTGAATGTTTCTTTGGCGGTTCCATCCCAGATATTTCCAATTTCAGATAATTTTTTCGGATCATTTCCATGATAATACAACGTGTTCGTTCCTGCGCGACAGGCATATTCCCATTCGGCTTCAGTGGGCAAGCGGTACTGCACTCCCTCCTGACGACTGAGCCATGCGCAAAAAATCGTCGCATCGTTCCAGGTAACATTCAATACCGGATGGTAACGAGTACTCCTCCAGCCTGAGTCTCTCCAGCTGAATTTGGGTGAAACGGAGACAAAGGTTTCAGTCGATTCGTTCCAGCCAAAACCACCTTTACGAGTTCGTTCAACGTCGGTCTTGTAACCCGTCATTTTTACAAATTTTTGAAATTGCTCATATGAGACTTCATGTACGCCCATATAAAACGATTTTGAAATTTGTACCCGATGTTGAGGAAATTCATCGCTGTGATCATCATCGTATAACTTGAACTGTTTCGCGCTTACAACCTCGGATTTACTGCTTCCCATCAAAAATTCTCCTTCAGGAATCAATGCCAATTCCATTCCGAGTGAATTCTTGATGCGAATTTTTTTATTGAGCTTCTTCGCCAATTCATTCTGTCGATGTTTGACTTCATGCTCTGTAAGAATTGTGGGACCGGGCTGAGTCTTCTTCATTTCTCCTGCCATCTGAATCAGCAATTTATGAACTTGGCCTGATTGACACCCGAGAATCAACGTTCTGTTATCGGGGCTAATCGTGATATCTCGAGCGATATCGTCAATAATATAAGTAGTAAGCAACTTTCCTTTATGAAGGTTCCACAGTTTGAGAGTATTACCTCTGGCAATGGAAACAGCCCACTTTGCATCCGGTGAAACGGCCAAGCAATTAATATCTTGAGTATGACCTTTCAGTGAGTGAAGAATGTTTCCATTGGTAAGATCCCAGACTTTAATATCATGTGTTCTGTTTCTCACTGTGCTTGTCAGGGCTCGCTTTCCATCTTGCGATAATGCCAGACAATGAATGTTTCCGATTTGTTTTTCAAACGTGCGGAGCAGCTTTCCACTAGTCAGATCCCAAACTTTCAATTCATTGGGAGCTCCTGAAAAAACTTGCTTTCCATCTGCAGATACATCCAGACAAGTAACTCTTTTTTCATGGCCTTCAAGTGTATGGAGCAGTTTGTTTGTGGTGAGATCCCACACTTTTAATTCATCCCGTGTTGTCCGTTTGTTTTTTGAACTCACAATACATTGTGTTCCATCTGGTATTACTGCCACAATCCCGAAGGCAATCTCAGGTAGGAATTCGTGGCTTATCTTACCTGTCGTCAAATCCCAGCCTAGCAACTGGGAGTATGATTTTGAAATCACATATCTTTTATCTGGCATATATGAAAGCCAGTTATCGTTAGAAAACCCAACTCCTTTATTGAGATCTTTAGATAATGTATCGTTAACAAGATCCCAGACCTTCAGTTCATGAACGGCACCTGAAATTGCTTCTTTCCCGTCGGAAGAAACGACCACGCATTTTACTTCATGTGAATGCATTCCTGGCATCTGGATTTGACTGCTCACTTCAGACGCCCAGAGTTTCAATGTTTTGTCCCTCGATCCTGAAATGATCTGTTTCCCATCGGGTGATATCGCGACACAATTTACTCCTTCGATATGCTTTTTGATCGTTCGAATCAATTTACCGCTGATGAAATCCCATACACAAATTTCTCGATTCGACCCGGCAATAATTTGCTTTCCATCCGATGAAACTGTGAGACAAGAAACATAATCAGAAGGTTTTTCAAGAGTCCGAAGAAGTTTGCCACTAGAGAGATCCCAGATCTTGGGTTCACCACCACCCGAAATGGCATATTGTCCGTCAGGTGTCATTACAACCTGATCGAAGTCATATGATCTGCTTTTAATAACTCGCATCTGTTTGCCAGTTTTAAAGTGATTTAATACGATGCTGTACCCTGATCCGGAAAGAATCCGCTCTCCGTCCGATGAGATCGTAATAGATTTAACACTATGTTTGTGCCCCTTTATTGTTTTAACAATTTTCCCCGAAGCGAGTTCCCAGATTTTGACAGTCTTGTCTCTTGATCCTGAAACAACATGCTTCCCATTCGGGGACACTGCGATACTGAAAATGGAACCAACATGTCCTTTGAATGTTTGAATCAGTTTTCCAGTAGCAAGTTCCCATATTTTCAATGTTTTATCATCCGATCCTGAAACGACATATTTTGCATCCGGTGTCACTGCTACGCAGAAAACAGCACGGGAATGTCCTTTCAGTGTATGGAGCGGTCTGCCAGTAGAGAGGTCCCAAATTTTTAATAACCTATCGCGTGCCCCGGAAACGGCATGCTTTCCGTCATGAGTCATAGCCACACAAGAAATACTTTGTAAATGTCCCGAGAACGTTCGTATGAGTGTCCCGCCTGCTTGATTAAATGTGGGCCATTCAGAACGAACTCGGATACGCTGTTTGGGGAGTACCTGGAACTTTGCTAAGGTTGGTTCCTGTCGATTTAGCAACCGAGCCTGCAATTGTTCCCGTAATGCTTCGGGATGATCGCGCAGAATATGTCGAGACAAATCGAGCGCAGAATAAACGGCTTGAATATCTGGGGCCTTAACGTTCTGGTATTCTTCGATCATTTTATCGATGCCAACTTGTTCCAAACGCTGCTCAAGCCACTCCGGATTTAAATATTCTGGCTCGACTGCGACAGGAATCGTCAGGGTATGCGACAGTTCATTCGGAAAGCCGTCCAGCCTGCGTTCCCAGCTTTCATTGTCCTTTGTTAACTTGACTAGAAATCTTCCTGTTTGTTCTTTCGGTGTTAACTTCACCTCTAATTGTCCCTGCCCCTTATCGTCTGTTTTTATCGTCCCCAGGACAAACCGTTCGTTTTTATCGCGGCCCGGTTGGTATATCACATCAACGGTGACATCCTCCAGTTGTTTCCCCATCTCTTTTTTGATGGAATCCGCTCGTACTGTAAATTGTCCCGTAAACGCTTTGGCTGCTGAAGGGATTTCTGCTTTGGGTTCCACAATCGCTTGCATTTGTTTTTTAGCTTGCTTCCTGTTTTCACGAGCAGAATTTTGTTGCTGAGCTTTAGTCTCCTGATACGTTTGAACTGAATTCGTTTCTGGTTTTGCTGGTTGTTTCGTGTCTGCAACTTGAGATTGGGGACTGGATTCTTCTCTGCCACCCATAAAGAGCGCATAGAACATGATCGTGAGAGACAAGAGACTAACAATACCCGCAATTGCCCACCGAGTACTGAAATGGAGCCCCAACAGCTTTAGTTGGGACTGATTTTTTCTTGTTTGTATTGAAGATGTGATAGACGGTGATTCCACCTGGATTGCCTGCGAATTTTCAGGCATTTGTGATTGTAACGTTCTCTGTTTGTGGTTTGCCTGTTGTATCTGTTTTTCTGTGGTATCAATCTCTGACGTAGAAATCCCCAGTTTGGCTTTCAGCTTTTTGTCATATTTTGCTTTGTGAGGGGGAGACAACAGGTATGCGGAGACTTTCTCAATATTTTCCAGCAACTTTTGTGACTGTTGCAATTCTTCACCAAAGGCATTTTGCTGGATGAACGCGATGGCATTCTCGGCAGCTGCTTTAATGACTTCGGGGTCGTCTTCAAACAATTCCAGACCCAGCAGGCGATAAAAGTGGGGAGGCTGATCTTGAGGTGGAATACCAAGCCATCTTTGATAAGGATCAAATTTTGTCATTGCACTGGTTACGGAAGGATCCTAGGGAGCTCAATAGCAATTTTAGCTATTTGTCTGGTCTGGCGATGTGGGTAGTGCCCCCCCGCATCATGAGGACATCAATACTAATCAGTATTCAAACCTCTAATCAACCGAAATTAATCTAAATTGACCAAATGTTTTAAAGGATCCTTTATCAAAACCACAGTGCATGCTGTGTTATTAAGAAGAGCGCAGAAAGGGATGCTGAGTGCTTATAGGTGAAAGCACCAACTAATCCTTTTTCTTGGTTTGAGATTTTTCGATCATCGTGGCGAGTTCATCGACGGTCACGATGGCGTCTTTATCTTGATCTGCTTTAAAGAAGAGGGGAAGTTCGCGCAGTGGAACTTCAGACTGTTCCAATTTGCCATTGGAATTTTTATCGCGGCGGCGAACGAGTTTGAAGGCAACAGACTTGTATTCACTTTCGACTGTTGCATTTTCGATAGGAATTGCCACGTTGAAATATCCGATCATCATTTCGTTCCAGGTTTGATCGCCCCAGGAGACCGCTTCGTTCGGATTTGGATTTGAAAGATTACTGTCTGAATTGTTAAAGTGCGCTACACAGTGGATGTAATCACCAACTTCAAGTGGAATTGGTTTCTGAATTTTGTAAGCTGTTTGCCAGTTGAAGTCGAAGGCAGGGATGTCAATCAATACTTCGCCGGGCTGATCAGGAGTTTTTCGGAGTTCATAACGAAACGACTTTCCCCGCAGGTGCATGTGCGGCATAAAGCCCAGGAGCAGCGCATTACGATCATTGGCGGGAGAGGTTCCTTCAATTTTAAAATGATCATCATTGGCGGGAATCGAAAATTTGCGACGCACAAATTGTTCATTAATCACTTGTGCCGTCACGACTTGATGTGTGACCTTGGATTTGTCAGTAAAGACCAGACCAACTTTACTGCGATCTAATTGTTCGGTACCAATGGGGGTGTAATGCATTTGAAACACTAATTTAGAACCCGCGGGTACTTTTTTAGCCATACCTTTGGGTAGCATGACTTCTCGGGAACCGGGAACATAACCAACGAGGAACTGGTCACCTTCGCCAAAGACACGTACGCGTTTACCTTTTGGAGCGCGGGCGAATACGAGAATATGGTGTACGACAGCACGATTGCCGGGCAGCGCTTCGGCGCCTGCCAACCATTTATCTTCCGTAAACCCAGGATCAACGGTGAAGTATTTATATTTCACACCACGTTTACCTGCCTGTGCAGGAACGGTGAAAGGCTTATCGTCCATATAATAAACTTCATCTGGTTCCTGGGGTAGTTTCCAACCAGAAACGAATGTTCGTGGCTCTGGCAGGTCTTTCGGATTCCCTTCCGGAGAACCATGTTCAACCCATTGATAGATGAGTTCTTTTTCTGCTTTACTCAAACTGCGATCATTTGCGAATGTTCCATGTTTAGGACTTGCATGCCAGGGAGGCATTCTCTGGTCACGAACGACCTCTGCAATGGTTTCCGACCAGCCAGCGACTTCCTGATAATCGGTGAGCTCAAAAGGGGCAATTTCACCTGCGCGATGGCACTCCACGCAATGTTTCTGAAAGATACGGGCAATTTGATTCGAATAAGTGACTTTGCTGTTGGCATCCGGTTCTCGAACGCGCCCAATAAAACAGCCAACAGGTTCCGTTGATGCCACACTGACGGGTTTTCCTGCGAGTAACTCAGTCAGCGCCTGCTTCAGATCTTCACGTTTCGGTTCATCTCTGATGTAACCAACACCATACTGGTCATCAACTCGACCGTGATATCGGATTTTGCGGTCTTGGTCCAGGACAAATATTTCGGGTGTCCGTTTCGCACCGATTTGATCCGCGACACGGTTACCAGCGTCTTTCAGTACAGAGTATGTAATTTTATGTTTCCGCGCATAGGCGGCAATTTCCGTGAGCGAATCCTGCTGGTTGGACATGATGGCGATGAACGTGACGCCTTGTTTAGAATAAGCAGCGGAAAGTTTTTGTAACCGACCACCGTAGAGTTTCGCTAGTGGGCATTCTGTTCCCATAAAGGCGATCACGACAAGTTTCTGGTCTTTCGTGTCACTCAGTTGAACGGTTTTACCTCGAAAATCCTTGAGACTAAAGTTCTCTACTTTTTTTCCGAGAAGAGAATCAGTTGATTCGGCCAATACCGTTCCTGTGAACAGAATGGCGGACATGAAACCCAGAATTAGATAACAGAAGCGTTGCATTCGACCTTGAACTCCTCTTTCAACTCATATTTAATGACATTCTCTCATTTTATGTCGAAACGGTTTCTCCACACTAGAGGAAAGTACCCTAGTAGTAGTACCTATGTTTCAAGTTTCATATAAAATTTAAAAAGAACTACACATGGGCGAAAACTTATGTGTTCAGAGGTAAGTGTGCACCAGTGATCGTGGGATTGGGGACAGATATCATCGAGATTTCACGTATCGGTCAAATGATTGAGCGTCATGGCGATACATTTCTCAATCGGGTGTTCACTGAGGTCGAAAACGAATACTGTGGCTCCAAGAAAAATAAAGAGCAACATTATGCGGGACGTTGGGCTGCGAAAGAAGCGGTGATGAAGACGCTGGGAACCGGCTTCATTAAGGGGATTGGCTGGAAAGAAATCGAAGTCATTAATCTGAAAAGTGGCAAACCAACGATCGTCATTTCAGGGGGCGTAGAGCGTCAAGCTGAGGAAATGGGGGTCGATGAAATTCTAATTACGATTTCACACAGTCGTGAATTTGCGACCGCCACGGCTATCGCTCTAGGCAAGATGAGTTAGATCCCACCAGTTGAGATTAGATTTGTTCGGGGTCGAGGAATTTTTCAATCACGGGAAGTTGATGCCGTTCCAAATGATCGATCAACGTTTCGGCAGTTTCATTGGCAATGATCAATTCCCGGTATTTGGGTTTGATAAATTCCGTTTCGATACAATGTTCAACCATAGTTAATAAAGGGTCGTAGAAGCCGGCAATGTTAAGTATGCCCATCGGTTTAGAATAAATTCCCAATTGCACCCAGGAGACCACTTCGAACAGTTCTTCCAATGTGCCAAAGCCGCCAGGCATGGCAATGAAGGCGTCTGAGCACTCTGACATCTTCGCTTTGCGGGTATGCATATCTTCGACAACCAACATTTCTTCCACGCCTGGATGAAGTAGTTCTTTGGTTGCCAATTGTCGGGGAATCACACCGATCACGTTGCCACCAGATTCCAGAACGGCATCGGCAATCACGCCCATTAAACCAATGCTCCCCCCTCCGTAGACCAGCGTGATGTTCCGCTGTGCCATGCTGCGGCCCAGTTCGATTGCTGCCTGCTGATACAGCTGGTCATTTCCCGATTTTGAACCACAAAAGACACAGATGCTTTTCAGCGTGCTCATGCTCCGGTTCCATCGGCTGACTGGTCATTCTCGGCCTGAGGTTCTTCGTTCTCCTGATCATCGCCCGTTTTTCCCTCGGGTGCATTTTCCACAAAGGTACCGGGTTTAATCTGAGGTCCACGTTGGTGTTCTTGCAGAATGGACTGAAGCTGCTCCATGTCCATCACTTCGCATTCCAGTAACTCTCGGGTGAGATGTTCTAATAACTCACGGCGTTCGTCCAGAATTTCATAAGCGGTTTTGGAGCATTGATCTATAATGCGTCTGATTTCCAGGTCGATCTCACGTAAGGTATTTTCACTGTGTACGCTTTCCGCTGATGACTGTGAATCTCCGAGGAACGGGGATCGACGGGTTTCGCTATAATGCACGCGGCCCAATTTGGGGCTCATTCCAAACTCCGTCACCATACGACGGGCCATATCTGTGGCGCGTTGTAAATCGTTCTGGGCTCCTGTGGAGGTTTCTTCATAAATAATTTCTTCCGCGGCAATACCACCCAAAAGCACGCAAATACGGCTTTCCAGCTCACTTTGCGTGACAAGCTGCTTCTCCTCTTCAGGGCGCTGTAATGTATAACCCAGTGCACCCAAACCACGGGGAACAATGGAAATTTTATGAACCGGATCAACGTTTGGTAACGAACAGGCAACCAGAGCATGTCCACATTCGTGATAGGCAACACGGTTTTTCTCATCTTCATGAATCAGTCTGGTTGATTTCTCCAGACCGGCCACGACTCGTTCGACTCCTTCTTCACATTCGAGCATCGAGACGGCGTCTTTGTTGTTTCGGGCAGCCAGCAAGGCTGCTTCGTTGATGAGATTAGCGAGGTCTGCGCCCACGAACCCAGGTGTGATTTTGGCAATGTGTTGCAGGTTAACCGTTTCATCCATTTTCACTTTGACACTGTGAACTTTAAGGATGGCTTCGCGACCTCGCACATCGGGCCGATCGACGAGTACATGTCGATCAAATCGACCCGGACGCATTAAGGCGGGATCTAATGTTTCCGGACGGTTAGTCGCGCCCATGACGATAACACTCTGATCGGAACCAAACCCGTCCATTTCAACTAATAGGGCATTGAGTGTTTGTTCTCGTTCATCATGGCCGCCCGGCATTCCACTGCCACGTGTTTTGCCAAGCGCGTCTAACTCGTCAATGAAAATAATGGCCGGTGATTTCTGAGCGGCTTGCTGGAACATGTCTCGCACGCGGGCAGCGCCCACACCGACGAACATTTCCACAAAGTCAGAACCTGACAAGCCAAAAAAGGGAACACCCGCTTCGCCGGCAACCGCTTTGGCAAGCATGGTCTTACCGGTGCCGGGGGGCCCTACTAATAAAACACCTTTGGGAATCCGACCGCCGAGTGCCTGATACTTGGCAGGTGTTTTTAAAAACTCAACGACTTCACGTAGTTCCTCGACAGCTTCCTCGATGCCTGCGACATCATTGAAGGTAACTTCGATATCTTCCTGTGCATACATGCGGCCACGGCTGCGGCCGAAGGACATGGGAGAACCGGCGCCCCCCATACGTCGAAACAGATAGATCACAAAAATTAAAAGTACGATGGGAAAGAATAAAACCGCAATCAGTGATTCCCATTCCGATGGACGGCTTTCAGAATCGACAATGATATTCTTGGCTTCGAGTTTCGATTGCAGTTGGGCACGGACTTCGGAAGGAATCCCCCAGACAGGAATGTAAAACTTCTTTGTGGTTTCCGGTAATGAACTTTTATCAGGAGACTCTGGTTTAGGCTGATCCTGAAATACGATATAGTCACTGCCGAATTTCAATTCATGAACGTTGGTCTTGTTATATTTGCCATCGTCAAGCCCTTTGACGAAGTCTCCAAATTTGATTTTATCTCCTTTCGTGTTATTCGAAACCACCGAAAGGGTAATCACCAGAATCAATCCACCTACAACCAGATACCAGAGCACATTATTTTTGGCCCCTTTGGGTTCAGGTCGGCGACCATCACCTTTAGGAGGCTGGTCAGATGAGGAAGGACGTTCTTTTCTGTTCTGATTGTCGGAATCCATGTTTGGCATAGAAAAAGTTCTTTTCTGAGTAGTGCGTTCGTCTCGTGATTTATCTTAAATACGCACGTAACAAAAAGTTAGGTAACGAAATCCCTGGAAAGAAACCGTATCTGAAGCAGCACGATTCTTCATATGGAATGCATCTTAGCTTTATAGTTAATGTATGTCGTTTCGCCAGAGGGGTCAATCACACGTTTTTACGAGAAATCCAGGTTCAGCTCAAATCACTATCTGAAAAGGGCCTCTTGAGTGAGGAATGCCCCTTGTCATGTTTAATTATTACGCCTAAAATGCGGATTCGTTGGTGGTTAGGCAAAATATCGAACCGAAGAATGTCTTTTTTCCGCTCTCTAATAAAATCGATGAAACAGTCAATTTAACCGACTGAAGATGAGAAAACAGGGTCGAATGAAGCGAATAGCCGTTCTTGGGTCTACCGGTTCGATTGGTACGAATACTCTCGATGTCATTGCCTCCCACTCAGAGGAAATGCAATTAACGGCGATTACTGCCCATAGCAGTTGGCAGCAGTTAGCTAAGCAGTCCCAACAATTTCACCCACGGTGGACTGTAATCAGCGATCCCAAGTTGAGTTCGGTCGTGACGCGAGATTCTTTTTCTAATGCAACCGAAGTTCTCTTCGGTGCTGATGAGATTGAACGAGCCTCATCTTCAGATGACGTGGATATTGTGATCTGTGGAATTGTGGGAGCGGCTGGTTTAAGAGGAGCCTGGGCAGCAGTCGAGGCGGGTAAAACTGTAGGTATTGCGAATAAAGAGACGTTAGTGGTTGCAGGACCATTGATTATGGAGCTTGCAAGACAAAATCAGGCGACGTTAATACCAGTAGATAGTGAACATAATGCAATTTTCCAGGCGTTGCAGGCAGGAAATCCTAAAGATGTGAAACGAGTGGTTTTGACAGCCAGTGGGGGCCCTTTTCGAGGGGCGACTCCAGCGGAGCTAAAAGAAGTCACGCCTGCAAAAGCGCTCGCACATCCTACCTGGAATATGGGGCCGAAAATCAGTGTCGATTCTGCGACGATGATGAACAAAGCTTTGGAGATTATTGAGGCAAAGTGGCTATTTAATCTGTCAGCAGAGCAGATTTCAGTTGTTGTGCACCCTCAATCGGTTGTGCATTCGATGGTGGAATTTGTGGATGGTTCGGTGATCGCTCAGCTTTCGCCACCTGATATGAGGCTTCCCATTCAGTACGCACTTACGTATCCTGATAGGAGAGAAGGCTTAAATATTCCGATGGACTGGAGTCAGTCTTTTGAACTAACCTTTGAACCGCCCGACAGGGAAGCGTTTCCTGCATTGCAACTCGGATACGAAGTTGCAGAAAAGGGGGGAACCTGTGGTGCGGTATTAAATGCGGCTAATGAAGCGGCGGTTGAACGTTTTTTGGCGGGCGAATTGCATTTTTGCAATATTGCGATCTCTTGCCAACAAGTTTTAGAGTCCCATCAATTCGATCCCAATCCAACTCTGGAAGAACTGTTTCTGCTGGATGAGTGGGCTCGCAAGGAGATAAAAAAGTGGAAGTAGAGCTAAGCAGCCTGTTGTTAGGAACATTTACAAGCAAAATTATCAACATCGCCATGGTTGCTTTGGGGCTGGGTCTGGTGATTTTCTTTCACGAGTTAGGGCACTTCGCCGTTGCCAAGTGGTGCAATGTAAAAGTCGAGCGGTTCAGTATTGGCTTTGGACCGATTATTTACAGCTTCAAATATGGCGAGACCGAGTATGCACTGTCCATCATTCCCTTTGGTGGGTATGTCAAAATGCTGGGGCAGGACGATGTTGATCCGAGTCAGTTAACCAGTGAAGAAATTGCCCTCGATCCTCGTTCGTATTCCGCCAAACCCGTTTATCAAAGGATGGGGATCATTTCAGCGGGCGTCATCATGAATATTGTAACTGGGATGTTGTTCTTTGCATTCGCTTTTCGGATGGGTGTGGAATCGATGCCGAGCGTCATCGGCGCCGCTATTCCCGGAATGCCTGCCTGGGAATCGGGGATTCAGCCAGGAGATGTCATCGAAGAAATTGATGGTAAAAAAACGAGTTCTTACATGGATATCATCCGTAGTAGTGCGTTTAGCGATGGTGATATCACGATGGCGGGCACGCACCTGGATGGTCAAAAGTTTGATATCAAAATTACTCCGGATCAAACGGGAACACGGCCGCAAATAGGTACGATTCCTTCTAATAGTCTGCGTATTCCCGTCTTTCAGGACCCGGCACAAAGTGTGGCCAGTAAAGGGACCGCAGCCGCCAAAGCAGAACCGGGTTTCTTGGGAGGTGACACCTTCAAAACCATTGATGGCAAAGCGATTAAAAACTATGCCGAACTTCAAAGGACATTTGCAGCAAAAAGCAACCAGACATTAAAAATTGGTGTCAATCGGAAAGGAACGCCGCCCACAGAGATTGTTGAAATTTCGGTTGGAAATAATCCTTTCCGTACATTAGGACTCCAGATGGATATTGGACCGATTGAATCGATCCAACAGGGGTCACCTGCGGAACGGGCTGGCTTGAAAGTGGGGGACAAGATCACACACATTGATAATCAAGATGTCGGACAAGCTTTGAATCCATTGAAGTTGCCCAACTATTTTTCAGGCAAAGTAGGTGAAACTATTCCGATCGTAGTGAAGCGGCAAGAAGCCGGAAGTGATCCTACCGAAGTGAACTTGAATGTTGTTCCCATCGATAATCCTGCCTGGCTCGAACATCCTTATAAAACGGATACACCTTTAGCCGTTGGATCGATTGGAATTGCCTTTCATGTGATTCCAACGGTTTTGAAAGTAGAAGAAGGGAGCCCCGCTGCTAAAGCAGGAATCAAGGTGAATGAGCGGATCAAAAAGATCAAAATCATGCTACCGGGCAAAGACACGGCCGCTGATTGGAATAATATTCCGGAAGTGACTTATGAATTCGATGATAAAGACAAAAAAATGAACTGGGCCAGTGCGTTCTGGGAGATGCAGGTGCGTCCGGGTTGGCCTGTGGAATTGACCGTCAGTAATAAACGTCAACTACGAGAAGTCAAAATGACGCCCTGGGTCAATCCCAATCAAGAAAAGGGAGAACAATGGTCATTGCCTGTTCGAGGAATCAGGTTAGAGTTATTGCGGGAAACACAAAAGGCCGACAGCATGGGACAGGCGCTGGGAATGGGTGTCAGATACACTTCGAACTCAGCCAAAGATATTTATCTGACCTTGAAAAGTTTGTTTACCGGGCGCGTTTCCCCTCTCGAATTGAGTGGCCCCGTCACGATTGCGACTGTTGCCTATGAAGTCGCCCATCAGGGATACTCCGAATTATTATTATTCCTTGGTTTTCTGAGCGTGAATCTTGCGGTTTTGAACTTTTTGCCGATTCCTGTCCTGGATGGCGGACATATGGTGTTCTTGTGCTGGGAAGGGATTACTCGCAAGCGTCCCAATGAAAAAGTACTGGCCGCAGCCACTTATGTCGGAATGATTTTTGTGTTAGGTCTGATGCTGTTTGTACTTTATCTAGACATTTTCCTGCGAGCTTTGTCTTGATTTTTTCCATCTCGCAGATTTCGTTTTGCCCTCGCCGATGATTTTGTTATTCTAGTATTATGGCTTTACCTGTTGGATGATGTGTCTGCATTCAAGTTTGTTTGGTGCGACACAACATTTTGGAAATCGTTTTTTCCATTTAGACTGAAACAGGTAGTACTGCGGAGAACTCATTCATGGCAGCAGGACGATCCCCTCATAATTCGGGAGATCAGGCTTCAGCCTGGCTAGCGACGGTGTTTACACTCGTCGGGGGATTGTTAGCGTGCGCTTTTGTGGTTGTTACCAGTGGTGAGCCACCTGGAAAACCAATGATGATCGCCTTGGGTGTCATCACTGTGCTCTTACTAACGCTATGGCTGCTTCGTGAAAAACCACCTGAGACTCAACAGCAATCACTCCGTTTATGGTACTGGTGGAAAAAAGAAGACTCAGACCAGGTTGAGTATCAACCCCGACCTAGAAAACGTTCCAGCTTCGTTGATTATGGGAAGCAAAAGCCACCCACTCTGGATTCGATTCGCGAGATCGTTGATGAACAACGAACCTGGGTTCCTTCGGTCAGGAATCTCAAAGAGGCCCCCAAAGAGTCTAAAGATAAAGACTCCTCAGAATAAACCTCTCGTCAGTCTGTTATCGAAATCGAGAGAACGAACGACGACGTGCTTGTCGGGACCGATATTGATTTGAGTTGTTCTGGTACTGCTGGTATCGTGACTGATTATTATATTGAGCCGCTTTCTGTTGTTGCTGATTCAAAAACTGTTGTGAGTAACCAGGAATCGGAGTCGAAGGTTCCGGCTTTGCAAAGTTTCTTTGTTTTGCCAGCAAGTCAAGCTCTTCGGCGTATTGAGGACGGCTGCGTTCGCGATAAATGACGAGTGAGTCAATCGCATGATACATTCCACCCGGTTCCAGTGGCTGCTTTTTGTGATCGATCAGATCTCTGGCAATACGGGTCACGGCATTTCTAACCCATTGTTCATTCAATCTATTTTGTGGTAAGCCTTCCATAATGAATTCCAGAGTATGGCCGGTTGTTGAGACTCGCTTATTAACATCGTTTGAGTATTCAGGTCCGGCAAAGTAATTCGCAGAGAAGGATCCATCCCGGTTTTGCATTGAGCGAGCATATTCAATATATTGACGAACTCGCATATTCGCTTCGAGCCAGGTGCCTCTTAAGTGTTTTTGATCCTTCACATAATTATTCACGGCACTCGCTAATGCAAACAAACCATGTGTGCCTCCGCAAGCAGACTTGGTAGGCTCTGATTGCATTTGCACACGAACGAGAGTTTCCATACTCCATTGTTCGCCTCTGTCACTAACCCATTCGGTATTCCAGGGCAGGTAGCGAGAAAAGGCCCACAGAGTCCAGGTAATTTCTTCGTCCGTATTCACTTCTGCTTTGGCATTGCGAATCATGTCTGCAATGGTAATGGTTTTTTCACCAGCTTTAAATTTGTGATCCAGAGGAATACCCGCCATTCCGTAGAAAGCGAGGAACTGATTCGGGTGTCCTTCAAATGCATAAGGTTCAGTGAAAGGGTGACCTTTGCCACCTTTGGGAGTGGTAATAAACCAGGGACGACCACGAAAATTGGGTCCGGTGGAAATCCAGTCGATTGCTCTGACTTGTTTCTTGTTTTGATAGAGCGTGTATTCCCAGCGAAGCGCCAGAATTCCATGTGCGATTTGCCACGGAGTATGCACATTGGTTGAAAGCATGCGGCGATGAGAAACTTCAATTGCTTCATCGACAAGTCGGTCAAGTGGATCGACAATTTCAGGTACTTTTGGTGCCATAGGTTTTTTCATGGGAGCCGTTGGATTTTTAGCGATTCCCGGAAATGGTTTTGGCTCGGGTGTTCCCTTCATTTTTGTTTTTTGATCGGGTGCGATGTTTTTTGAATCTTCGACTATCAAATTTGGTTTACGGGCCTCTATGCCTAGATTTGGTTTGCGAGCGACCAGTGGTGCTTCCGCTTGCAGTTGTGTTTTTTTCTTTTGAAGAATACGAACAGGTTGACTACTTAAGTTTGGTTGAAGTAATTTCGGTCCAGGGTCTGCATGAACCTCACAAGCAGCTTGGATAGCGGTTGTGAATACAATGAGTGTTGAACATCTAATCCAAAGATGGTGGGTCAGCCTTGAATTCATTCCAGTATTCTTTCCAAATCAAGATGTATGCTGATTAGTTCAGGAAACGATTTTGAGGCTTAGTGTTTCCTTGTATAACGATCGAAATTTCTATCTGTCCGTAGGGAGAAAGAAGCTTCCAAACGCGAAACGAGGGCATAATCTCCATCTGCATCGCTTTGATATTGGGACCGTATAGATAGTCTCAATAATCACTTCTTTTTAGACTCTTTCGAATACGAGGAGATGGAGTTTTGGGAGAATTGATTCGTATCCGAAGAAGTTTGAGGGATTCTCATATTTGAGATATATAGATTATCGGTAGATGTAATTAGATCAGTTAACCGGGGTTTTTGAGAAAGCAGGATCTCGACGAATTTTTGGAATTGACAGATACTAATTACGTAAAATGGTGCATGTTTTTTTGATCCGAATATAATTATGATGCTGTGAATTAATATGGTTGTATTTTTGCGCCTGCTTTTTCGGATTTATTGTACTAAGGGAATTGTGCAAAATGATCAGATCTGTACTCTTTGCATAAAGTTGATACAGTAGAATTAAAAATATTTGATGCTGGAAATACCTCCTCTGTGTCGAAGGGAAGTCCCGAAC
This sequence comes from Gimesia aquarii, assembly GCF_007748175.1. NCBI lineage: Bacteria > Pseudomonadati > Planctomycetota > Planctomycetia > Planctomycetales > Planctomycetaceae > Gimesia > Gimesia aquarii. The sequence goes on along the minus strand of NZ_CP037422.1, from coordinate 1,801,768 downwards.
AGTTCGGCTCACATAAAACCAGTCTCATAAAACAAGAGATACGATAGATCGACCTTTTACAATGCAACTGATGTTAGAATATTCCGCGAGTATCAACTGGTGGGTTTTGGAGGTTTTTACTGCGGTCTGGTGCTTCGTCTTGGGATCGGTCATTGGTAGTTTTTTAAACGTTGTGATTTATCGGATGCCGTTGGGTCTGAGTCTTTCCAAACCCAAGTCCCGTTGTCCAATGTGTGAAACACCGATTTCTACTCGAGATAACCTTCCTATTCTGGGTTGGCTATTACTCAAGGGAAGGTGCCGAAATTGTCAGGCACCAATTTCGATTCGCTATCCGATTGTGGAAGTCCTGGTTGGCGTTTTTTTTCTGCTACTTTATTGGTCGTTAGTATATTCGGGAGGTCGCTTTTTGCCTTATCGATTTCCCAACCGTGAGTGGGGCGCGTATCAAATCATCATGGGACGGACCTGGGATCTGATCGCCCTTTATGTTTATTACTGTTATTTGTTTGTCGTTGTACTTGCTGCTGCTTATATTCAGTTTGATCGCCAGACCATTCCGCGTCGACTGTTGCTGTGGTGTTTCTTATTTGGCATATTGATTGGCGCGTTCATTCCAGAATTGCATCCGGTTCCTGCTGTGATCTCGGTACAACCTGATTCCGTTTCTGTAGTTCTTAATGAGGTAGTTCTCACAAAGACAACATATCACAGTTCTTTGCACTGGGGCGTTGAAAAGCAGACGCTCATCACTCTAGGGTGTGGGCTCGTATATGGGATGATTATCGGTTTTTTGTTTACCTGGCCTTTTCTGTTGCAAAAAGAAAAATCAAAGTGCGTTTTTCAACCAAAGACGTTTTTTCTATTAATTTTGATCGGGCTCTACTTAGGTTGGCAGCAGGTGATAACGGTCGGCTTTCTGGCCGCTTTCTGTTTAGCCTGTTCTGAGTTATTCAGCAGGAACCAGCGTTCGGAATATTACAGGTTGCCTGCCTCCACTTTTCTTGTGGTTGCATTAGCAATGCAAATGTTATTGGGGAAATATCTCACAGTGCTTTCACATGATATGGAAACTTCGTTTTACCTCATTTTTATGGGAGCACAGATTACTGCGATTCCAATTCTGACTGGTTTTGCGCAACACATTTATCACAACCGAGAATTCCAAGAGACTTTACAGGATCCAATTCCATTCGATGAAACATCGACCATCACATCTTGAGTCAACATTACCGACTGAGGTGATCCAAGCACTTAAAGACGGTGCCTGCATTCAGTTGATTTTGAGTAAACCAGTCGAGAAAAATTCGTCTGCCTGGAAAAAGTTATCAGTACGTCCTGTCACCATTAAAGAGAAGCCTCATTTTCAAGTCGCTCTTTCCAGAGGGCAGCAGGAAGTACACGAGAATCTGCTTCTCGCTGAGATGATTCAGCGAGTTACAGAACTATGGTCAAATCAGTTTCGGGAAGGTTATCTCTATACGCAAGCAGCCGACTATCATTTTCAAAAATCTGCCAAGGGAACGATTCGTCTGAAAAAACAGGCGCCCACGAAAGCCGACCTCATACAAGCTGCAGCCCATGATCGGACCAAACATTATTTGATTCCTGAGGGAACTCCCTGTGATTTTCTAGAAGCGATTGGTGTGATGACACCCGCAGGGAAAGTGAAATCTGCTCAATACCGAAAGTTTCGACAAATCAACCGTTATCTCGAATTCGTCAATGATATTGTTCCAGCTCTTCCCGCAACGGGCAAATTGAATGTTCTGGATTTTGGTTGTGGTAAAAGTTATCTCACATTTGCAACACACTATCTATTGAGGGAAGTCTTGCAGCGTGATGTCAACATTCTCGGCTTGGACCTGAAGCAATCTGTGGTTGAAGATTGTCAGAATATCGCCGATCAATTGCACTGTCAGGGACTTTCGTTCCAAACGGGTGATATATCCCAGTTTGACGCTGGTGCCAGCAAATGCGACCTTTCCATTTCGCTTCATGCTTGTGACACAGCCACCGATGCTGCCCTTGCGAATGCGATCAGGTCAGAGGCTTCCGTGATTATGGCGGTTCCCTGTTGCCAGCATGAAATCTTCCAACAGATCGCTAACACACGCATCGACTCATTACTGCAACATGGAATCCTGAAAGAAAAAACAGCCGCGCTGGTTACAGATGCTTTACGGGCACAGGTGTTAGAAATTTGCGGATATCGGACTCAGGTGATAGAATTCATCGATACCGAACATACGCCTAAAAATATTCTGATCAAAGCAGTCAAACGTCACGCGGCATTAAGTCAGGTTGAGTTTTTGAAAGCGGTGGAGCAGTATCAGGCATTAAAGGCGCAATTTGGAATTCACTCATTTTACCTTGAACAAACTTTGGGAAAACCGTTTCAGGAATTGTGTACAACGTCAAGGAAAGACGGGACCGATTAAATGATCTCAGAGGAATCTGAAAACCATAGTCGAAGAGTGAGACGAATCAAACCGGGAGTTGTGCTGGTTGTTTTTATCATAACAGTCTCAGCGTTCCTGATTTACAAGATTCAAAATCGTTCACAACGCGCCGCGCAGTCCAGAAGTGAACAGTCGGGTGAGTTGAGACAACCACATCATTCATCAGCTCAAGCTCATGATGCAGAATGGCTTAAAGAGACTCCGATTCCTGTTTTGGATCCAGTAACGCCTCAACCTGATACAGAACTCGTGCTCACACAAACCGTGAATCGACGGCCACTTTTGCCCGATGTAAAAACAGTCGAGGAAGGCGAGCTCACATCCACGAGTTGGCAAAATCCATTTTATAAATTGTTCTGGAAAAATAAGGGCTGGCAGTTTAAGGAAGACGGAATGAGTTCCACTGCCAATCAATTTTCTGCTGCAACGTTTTTGCGTCCGTATAAAAGAATTAGTGTCAGTTTTCGTGTGGAAGTAGAAAACAAATTCCCCGCTTTCACTTTACAGCTGCTCACGAGAGATCCGACAGATCCCGACAAAGTTCTCGTAACCAGCGCGATTCATTTTCAAGCTGATGCTGTGGAAGCTTCTGCAGTCGTAAAGGATGCATTCCAAAAACTCAAATCCGCAAAGTTGATTTTGGACAAGTCAAAGCCAGAATCAGTGGATATCCGACTTGTTGGCACCGGCAATCGATTCGTGGTGAGTGTCGGGAAACAACGTGTCTTAACCTGCGCGCAACCAGCCCAACAGTCCGGAAAAGAATGCTTTTTGAGTTTTCTTGCGCACTCTGATCAGGTTCAGATTTCCGCCTTACGCATTGAGGGCGAATAACGCGAAGCTCACAAAAAAGAGCGGTTCGCATTTCTGGTATAATTGGTCTGTTTTCTGCTGCGTTTTCAACAAAAACTTGCAAACTGACCCACCTGTTGGTAACTTAATAATTAAGATACTTTTAAAAATCAGGACCTTCCGAGCTTCTTCAGCATACCTGCTTTCTAGTATCGTGATCGATAGGTAACACGCTATAGATTGATGATCGCACCAACTCGGCTGACTTTTGATTCAGGTTGACCAATGTGGAATAGTTCAAGACACCTCATGACCGTTGTATTTGCCATGCTGGCGATTGTGCAGACTGGTATCGCCGCTGAAAAAGAGAAGGACATCAATTTTGAAAAACAGATTCGTCCTTTGCTGAAACAGCATTGTTATGATTGTCATTCACAGGGTGGCGAAGAATCCGGCCTGCGTCTGGACTACGGGGCTAATATTCTTAAGGGAGGCGATCGTGGACCAGCGGTGATTCCCGGAAAGAGTATAGAAAGCCCTCTCTTTTTGAGCCTTTCGGGTCAGGGAAACATTCCGCAAATGCCGCATGACTTGCCAGCCTTGAAGCAAGCGGAAATAGCGCTGATTCAAAAATGGATCGATCAGGGAGCGAAAATTCCAGAAGCAGAGCAGACTTTAAAAGTCACTCAGAAAACTTCAGATCATTGGGCATTTCATCCAATCAAGCAACCGAAGCTGCCGGTCGTCAAGCAACAAAAGTGGGTCAGAAACTCGATTGATAGATTTATTCTAAGCCGCCTTGAACAGAAACAATTAAAACCTTCTCAAGAAGCGGAACGCAGCACGTTAATTCGTCGTTTGAGTCTGGATCTGACAGGTCTGCCTCCCTCTCTTAAAGAAGTGCAAACATTTCTAGCTGATAAACGGCCAGATGCTTACGAGCGACTAGTGGATCGGCTTCTGGCTTCTCCTCATTATGGAGAACGTTGGGCACGGCATTGGTTAGATGTTGCGCGATACGCCGATTCGAACGGTTTTACCATTGATGGTCCGCGTTCCATTTGGAAGTACCGTGATTGGGTTATCAAGTCCGTCAATGAGAATATGCCCTTTGATCAATTCGTGACTGAGCAACTAGCCGGCGATTTATTACCAAACCCCACTACCGATCAGTTAATCGCCACTGGTTTTCACCGAAATACATTGATTAATCAGGAAGGGGGGACCAATCCCGAACAGTTTCGTGTGGAAGCGGTCGTGGATCGTGTGAATACGACGGGAGCGGCATTCCTCGGTTTAACGGTAGGGTGCGCACAATGTCATAAGCATAAATATGATCCGATTACACAGCGAGACTTCTACCAGCTCTATGCGATCTTCAACAGTACCGCAGACATCAACAGTGCCTCACCAACGTTGCCACTACCCACGGCGAAACAAAAAGTGAAGCAGCAGGATCTTAAAAAAGAAGTTGCTGATTTTACGAAACAGTTGGCAGGGCGTAAAAAATCATTGAAATCGGAGTTCCAGCAATGGAAGCAGGAAATCCAGCAAAGTTTGCAATCTAAAAATCAACATTGGTCGAATCTCAAAACACGCACTACAACATCGCAGAATGGAGCAACGATTACCGTGTTGGAAGATCGTTCGTTATTGGTGGGAGGCAAGATTCCTAAGAATGATACCTATGTCATCGAAACAGCTGCCATTCCATCGGGCACGACAGGCCTGCGGCTGGAAGTCCTCACACATGACAGCCTTCCCAAAATGGGGCCTGGCTGGGCTGCAAATGGTAATTTTGTGTTAGATGAAGTAACAGTCGATGTCACTCGCCAGACAAAGTCTGGTTGGTCAAAGTTTGAATCCGTTGGTTTGTCTCACGCATCCGCGGATCACTCTCAGGAGAAATTTCCTGCCAGTTATCTGGTTGACGGCGATCTCAAAACGGGCTGGGCCATTAACGTCAAAAAAGGCAATATGAATGTGAATCGTCATGCCATTATCAGATTGAAAGAGCCATTAACTTCTTCAGGGCCAATGAGATTACGGGTGATGTTAAAACAGACCCGTGATTCGAAATATAATGTTGGTCGTTTCCGTCTTTCAACGACGACGGTGCATCCGCGCGTTTTGAATATTGACACTGCTGTGGCGGCGATTTTGAAGCAGCCGGAAGAAAAATGGAATGCAAAACAGAAGACGACTTTAGAACAAGCATTTTATCAGTCGGATGCCCAATGGTCTGATCTGAATCAACAACTGACAAAGCTAAAATCAGAACAGACGAAGTTGAATAAGAGTATCGTGACAACGATGGTGATGAAGGAGTTACCCAAACCACGCGAAACGTTTATTCTCTTGCGAGGAAATTTCCTGTCGCCGGGAGCACGAGTGACACCTGGCGTTCCTGCAGTATTACCGCCGATGCCTCCGGCTGTAAAATCACCAACGCGCCTTGACTTTGCAAAATGGCTCACCAGTAAGCAGCAACCGCTGACGGCCCGTGTCACTGTGAATCGTTATTGGCAACGTTTCTTTGGTAAGGGACTTGTGGAAACGGAAAATGATTTTGGGACTCAAGGTACAATGCCTTCGCATCCACAGCTTCTCGATTGGTTGGCACATGAATTTATGCGGGCCGATTGGAATGTAAAAGGCTTACATCGGTTGATTGTCACATCAGCCGCCTATCGTCAGACCTCAGACTTTAATCAAGAATATCAAAAACGAGATCCTCGTAATCTCTTACTATCCAGACAGAATCGATTTCGGCTGGAAGCAGAATCAATTCGAGACCTTTTTCTGGCCAGTAGTGGTTTATTAACCAGGAAAATTGGAGGTCCTAGTGTTTATCCACCGCAACCAGAGGGAATCTATGTTTTAACTCAAAACAAAAAGAGTTGGCCAGAGGAGAAAGGTGAGAATCGATATCGTCGTGGCATGTATACCTATTTTTGGCGATCAAGTCCGTATCCCATGTTGCCAACGTTCGATGCACCTAATAGCAATACGACATGCACACGTCGGGTCCGTTCAAATACTCCTTTGCAGGCCCTCACGTTAGCCAATGATCAATCACTGTTTGAACTGATTCAAGGATTCGCTGTTCGCATACTGCAGGAAGGTCCTGGTTATGATGAAGGCCGACTTCGTCAGGCGTTCCAAATTTGTTTAGCGAGAACACCTACAGATCACGAACTGGAAGTTCTGGTACGATATCTCTCAGAACAGAGAACGTATTTTGAGAAATCAAAACAGGAAGCCGCAGAGGTTGCTGCAAAGAAGTTACCGAAAAAAGTCACTGTCGCAGAACTCGCCAGTTGGACGGCTGTGGCGCGCGTCTTAATGAATTTGGATGAATATATCACCCGCGAATAATCAATTCCTCAGAGTGAATGTGGTCAAGAAAACAGAGATCAGCATTCAAGGAGAATCGGATGAGTTTTAATAACTGGGCATTACGCGACCAGACACGTCGTCACTTTTTTGAAAATTGTGCTGTCGGCGCTGGTGCCATCGGGTTGGCAACTTTAATGCAGTCTGAGCAAAGAGCAGTGGCGAACTCTCCCGCACTGGAAAAAACGCATCACCCAGCCAAAGCCAAGAATGTCATTTATCTCTTTATGGCAGGGGGACCGAGCCAGTTAGAGATGTTCGACTTTAAGCCGAAACTGCAAGAGCTGGAAGGCAATGTCATTCCGGAATCTTATGTCGAAGGCAAGCAGTTTGCGTTTCTCAAAAAAGATGCCAAGTTGTTAGGCACCCGGCGTAAATTTAAAAAATATGGCGAATGTGGCGCCCAGATTTCGGATGTTCTGCCTCACCTTGCTACGGTCGTTGATGACATCACGATCTTAAAGAGTATGAAGACTGATGTTTTTAATCATGGACCAGCCAAACTATTTATGAATACGGGAACTCAGCAGTTTGGGCGACCCAGTATGGGCGCTTGGATCACATATGGAATTGGTAGTGAATCGCAAAACTTGCCCGGCTTTGTGGTGCTGCAGTCAGGACCGCGCGGTCCCCGTGGAGGAGCCCCTTTGTGGGGAAGTGGCTTTTTGCCAACAACGTACCAGGGAGTTCCCTTCCTGAACGGTGCTGATCCCATTTTGAACCTGTCGAGTCCCAAAGGGATTAATTCCGAACGGCAGTCGGACTTCATCAACACGGTAAATCAACTCAACGAGCTACGTTTAGAGAAAACGAGAGACCCTGAAATTTCTACGCGGATTTCCGCCTATGAAATGGCCTACCGAATGCAATCCAGTGCACCAGAATTGATGGATCTTTCTGGTGAGACCAAAGAGACCCTCGATCTCTATGGCGTGGATCCTGCAAAGCCTTCTTTTGCTCGCAATTGTCTCTTAGCGCGACGATTAATCGAAAAAGGTTCTCGCTTTGTACAACTTTATCATACGGACTGGGATCATCATGGGAATAAAGGGACTGATTTGGAAGAATCGCTGGGAGCACGCTGTCTGGAGACAGATCAGGCATCTGCCGCTCTTGTGAAAGATCTTAAGCAGCGTGGACTCCTGGAAGATACGCTGGTTATCTGGGGAGGCGAATTTGGGCGTACACCACAGGGAGAGCCTCGTGATCTGATTGGACGTGACCATCACATCGATGCATTCTCAATGTGGGTTGCCGGGGGAGGTTCCAAGCCTGGTGTCACAATAGGTGAAACTGATGAATTGGGATATTATTCTGTCAAAGACACGATTCATGTCCGAGACTTTCATGCGACCGTATTACACCTGTTAGGCATCGATCACCATGAGCTTTCCTATTTTTACCAGGGGCTGGATTTTCGCTTAACGGGCGTCGAAGAAGCTCATCTTGTAAAGAAAATGCTGGCTTGAATGGGAGGTGTCGGCTGCTACTGGAGAAAACTTGAATGAAATATTAAGAAATCCTCTGGACAGAATTTAAAGATTTCATTATCACTCGCCTCACTCTCTCTCACATCTCAGAATCCCAATAGTTCACTTCACTACCTTTCTGTAATTCCTACTCACTTCCTTCACTACATAGAACACGGAGGCATGGATGCCACCGGAGTCCAAAACCGGTCTAGCCGGGATGTTGATGCGCAATACCGGACTGATCTTCCCACTAATTATAGTGAGTTCAGTTCTGGTAATCATTGCGCCATTGCCTCCCTTCGTGATGGACTTTTTGCTGTCGTGCAATATTACCGTTTCAGTCGTGATTTTGCTGACGACGATCTACGTCAAACGCCCTCTTGAATTTAGCGTCTTTCCTGCAATTCTGCTGGGTACAACATTAGCGCGGCTGGTTCTGAATGTTGCCAGTACACGGCTTATTTTACTGAATGGTGCCAGCGATGGAACTGCTGCCGCAGGGGGCGTGATTGAAGCCTTCGGTCAATTTGTAGCTGGTGGCCACTTGGTTGTGGGTTTAATTCTCTTTGTGATTTTGGTGACCATTCAGTTTATGGTCATTACCAAAGGGGCGACTCGTATCAGTGAAGTTGCCGCTCGTTTTGCTCTGGATAGTATGCCAGGTAAGCAGATGGCAATCGACGCCGATCTCAACGCGGGACTGATCAGTTCTGAAGAAGCCAAAGCCCGTCGTATGGAGGTCACCGAACAAGCGGACTTCTATGGAGCGATGGATGGTGCCAGTAAGTTCGTCCGTGGCGACTCGATTGCCAGTATCATCATAATTCTCATCAATGTGGTCGGTGGTTTGTATGTGGGCATGGTCGATCACGGCATGGAAATGGGGAAGGCGGCGTTAGTTTTTACCACACTGACAATTGGCGATGGTCTGGTGACTCAGGTTCCCGGCTTTTTGATCTCATTGGCCGCTGGTTTGATCGTGACACGTACTTCAGTTGACAGTGACCTGCCTCGTGATGTTGTGAAACAATTTTCAGGGCACCCAGAAGCGATGTTCCTGGCATCCACATTCTTGTTTGCTCTAGCGTTTACAGGTTTGCCAGCAGGACCAATGATTGCATTGGCTACGGGATGTACGGTTACCGGCATGATGCGAAAAAAAGGACAAGAAATCGCCGAAGTGCAAAAACAAACCGAAGCAGAAAAACAACAAACTCAAAACCGTCCGGAGCCCAAGCCAGAAGATCATCTGTTTGTCGATCCCCTCGAATTGGAATTGGGTGTTGGTTTACTGCGATTGGCTGATCCGGCAACAGGTGGCGATTTACTGGATCGGGTGACTCGTATCAGACACAAAATTGCTCAGGAACTCGGCCTCATTCTGCCCAAGGTTCGCATTCGGGATAATATTCGACTGGGACAACGCGATTATCAGATTAAGATTCGCGATGTTGCCGTTGCCTGGGGTTCTCTCCATCCCGATGGATTACTGGCTATAGATACTGGTGCCGTTAGCGGCGAAATTCCCGGAATCGATACGGTAGAACCCGCGTTTGGACGACCGGCAAAATGGATCGAGTTCGGACAAAAAGAACGCGCGGAACTCATGGGATATAATGTAGTCGAACCTTCGGCTGTTGTTATTACTCATCTCACTGAAGTCGTTCGTGAACACAGCAGCGAATTGTTAACGAGAGAGCAGGTACATGCCCTCGTTGAGAATTTGAAAGAGAACTCTCCGAAAGTCGTCGAAGAACTCATTCCAGATGTTTTGAAAATTTCACAAGTACAGCACGTGCTTTCGAACTTGTTACGTGAACGCGTTCCCATTCGTGATCTGGAAACGATTTTGCAATCATTAGGTGACTATGCAGATCGAACGAAGGAACCAATGATTCTGACCGAGTATGTTCGAAACGGCCTGGCACGTACGATTTGCCAGCAGTACCGAGACAATAAGCGGTTAATGCGAGTCGTGACTCTCGATCCCGAATTGGAAGATGTCCTCATGTCAGGCATCGACTACAACGAGCATGGTTTAGTCATCAAGCTGGCGCCACAGACAGGCGAAATGATTACACAGGCGATTGCCGATCACATCGAATCTCTGGTTGAAGCAGGCGGACATCCGATTGTTTTATGTAACCCACAAATCAGAGCCGGTTTGAAACAGATCACAGCACCCTTATTACCACGTCTGGTAGTCTTAAGTCTAAATGAAGTAACCCGCGATACCGATGTTGAGGCTATCGGACAAGTTTCCGCGAGCCATCTCAAAACAGAAGCAGCCGTGGGAGCAGCCTGAACAAAGAAATAACACAAACAATAACAAACGTAATTTAAAACTGAGACTTTGAGTCTAATAATCATAAAACGAGATACGTACTGATAAGTTAAGTAGAGGAAACGTGAATTATGTCAGATGTTCGCACTTTTAAAGCGGAATCAATGCAGGACGCTTTGAACCTTGTTCGCCAAGAGATGGGCAGTGATGCTGTCATTTTGCAAACCAAACAGATTCCGGGGCGAAAAAGTCTACTGCCCTGGTCGAAATCTAAGGAAGAGTATGAAATCACAGCTGGGCTGGGTATTAATGTGCGGACACCTTCTGCAGTTCAGAAAAAGACGCGCTCTGCTGGAGTACGACACCGGGCATCTAATCTGAAACCGGTACAAAGTCATTCTGAATCGGCTGCGTTACCAGAAACCTCTTATCAGAATGCACCCTCTGTCCACCAGAATGAAACGCCAAATACTCGACATGAGCGTAATAGTTTTGCACCACGCAGGCAGTTTGATCAGCGGGCTCATCAGAATCCAGCGACTCACAACAAGTTTGAACAGATTCAACAAAGAAGAACAGAATATGAACCCTACGACCCCACAAAACAATTTGAAGAAAAGCTGAATGCAATTCAAGAGATGCTGGAATCATTAGATCGACGTACCCGCTCTCAGCCTCAGCTTTCAACAGACGTGCCTGCCGAGCTATTCCAGATTTATACAGACTTGATTGATTCAGAGGTTGATGAGAATATTGCCCATCAATTGATTTCAAGGCTCAAAGAGAATTCGACTCTTGAACAATTAAAGGATGTGTCTGCCAGTAAATCGCTTTTGGCAGCCATGATTGAAGCACAGTTAGTATGTGCACCACCGATTCGACCTGTTTCCGGTCAACGAAAAGTCGTGGCCTTAGTAGGACCAACGGGAGTCGGCAAAACAACGACGATTGCCAAACTGGCTGCTAATTTTCGGTTACGTGACAATATCAAGATGGGGCTCGTGACTGTAGATACCTATCGGATCGCTGCCGTCGAACAGTTACGTACTTACGCTGAGATTATTGATCTTCCGATGAAAGTGGTCAGCAATCCTCAAGAGATGCAGCAAGCTTTAGATGAAATGGTTGGCTTGGATCTGGTTCTCGTAGATACAGCGGGGAGAAGTCCCAGTGATGATCTCAAAATTCAAGAATTGGAACAACTATTTCGTGAAGTTCCCATCGATGAAGTATCACTGGTGATGAGTATGACATCCAGCTCCAGAAGCCTGGAAGCCATTGCTAAACGATTTCAAGTTGCGAATCCCTCATCGATGATTCTAACCAAGCTGGATGAAGCCCCTGTGATGGGCAGTCTACTTACATTAAGTCAGAATACAAAACTTCCGATCCGATATCTGACCACAGGCCAGGATGTTCCCGATGATATAGAACCCGCGAATGCTGCCCGAATGGCGCGTTTAGTTTTGGGAGAAGATCGCTTGTTATGAGCTAGAAATTTTCGAATTCGGTTTTTAAAAGTTAGAAGACAAATCATTTTTAACATGGATTTAAGATAGAAGGTGAGTCAGATGACTCCAGCCATCAACGAGTTCAATTTGAATCAGGCAGAAAAAAGTTCTGCTGTCCTGTCAGCTACAGGGCAGCGACGGTCTCTCACGTCGCGAGGAGATCAGGCGAAGGTTCTACGCGGTTTAATGGAAAAACGACAACCGGGAATCGTTGAGAATGTAAAAACCAGTGACTGTCGTACGATTGCGGTTTGCAGCGGTAAAGGAGGCGTTGGCAAATCGATTACTTCCTTGAATCTAGCATTAGCATTGGCGCAGTCTGGAGCATCAGTTTGTCTGATGGACGTGAATTTGGCATTGGGTAATATTGATTTACTGTGTCGTTTAAACGGTTATTGGAATCTGTCTCATGTTGTGAGCGGAGCGCGTTCTCTCAAAGAAATTCAATTACAAGGCCCGTTAGGAATCAGTGTGGTGACAGGCGCCAGTGGACTGACAGATCTGGCGGATTGTTCGAAAGCAGTTCGCAAAGATGTTCTAGAACAAATGCAGGAACTCGAGGCCACTCACGATTATTTAATTCTAGATAATGGAACGGGTATTCATCGAAGTATCAGAGAGTTTGTCATTTCTGCCGATGACGTGTTGATTGTAACAACTCCTGAGCCAACGGCGATTGCCGATGCTTATGCGACGATCAAATCATTATCCACAATTGAGTCACTGGAAATACAAGCCCTCATAAATCAATACACTTCTGCTGACCAGGCTGAAAACGTATTTCTGCAATTAAAGAAAACGACCGAACTATTTTTACATGCTGGTTTATCTCAGGCAGGTCAGATTCCCCATGACATGAATGTTGTCCAGTCCGTCTACGATCGGGACCCGTTTGTGTTAAGCCATCCAGGTTGTCCTGCTGCAGAAGCGATCATTCGACTGTCCCAACATTTAATCGATCAGAACAAAACAAAAGAACATAAAAGCAAACAAGAGTCTTACTTTCCGCGGCTTTGGAGGCGCTTGCTTGGTGAAGCCGCATAATTCTCAGGAAACAAAGGCAGAATAGACAGAAAACAGTATCTCTCATCTCTCATGTTTTCTTTTGTTCTCCATTCCTGAGTCACATCACTTACTAATACCTTAACAATTCATTTTCGATCTGCCATTAGACGTCTCGTCTGATGAGCGGTGATTCAACTACTGGTAGATCCTAAAGTTAGGGCTCTACCACACGGTTCGATTTACGTAGAGAGCAAAATGAAATGTTAGTTTTTAACGATTAATTAAATTGTAGGAGAAAGGTTAAATATTCTGAAGTAGGGAGCCGATATCAAAAGATAGAGGAGCGAAGGTCTCTTCAGAGTGAAGTGAAACTTCGATTGGAAAGCTTTTTCAAACACTATCTGGGATGATTCTGTGGCCCTGCATTATGCATTTCGATTATCGTTAATCGCTTTTGCGACTGAATCAGTCAGAGGGATTTTCTCTCATGCTGATTTTATTAGTGCGATTCAATCCGCATTTTTGGCTGCAGTCATATTTTTTTGTCTTGGTCTGATGTTAGGAGAAGTCGCCACTCGTTTGGTTGAAGAATCATCACGAGCGAGTTTTGAAAAATGGAAAAACAATCTTGATTAAATATCAAAATTTTTATCAATCATGCTTTTCATTTGAATAGTTTGAATAGACTGTAAGTTGATCACGGAGGAGTAAATGGCCATCAAAGCCAGTGAAGAAATCGCAGAAATCTGGAAGGTATTCAAGCAGGATCAATCCAACCAGGAGTTGCGTAATAGGCTAATCGAGCAATATGTTCCCTTAGTTCGTTATAATGCAGAACGAGTTTGGGCCAAGCTACCTGAAGGGGTAGATTTGAACGACTTGATTTCGGCTGGTGTGTTTGGGCTGATGGATGCGATTAATGCATTCGATCTGGAGCGAGGAGTCAAGTTTGAAACTTACTGCGTGCCTCGTATCCGTGGTGCAATGTTAGACGAATTACGTACGATGGACTGGGTGCCTCGTCTGGTTCGGAGTAAAGCCAGTAAGCTGGAAGCGGCTCGAAAAGCGGCTGAAGCCGAATATGGTCGTCCCCCGGCAGATGAAGAAATTGCAGGGAAAATGCAATTGTCACGCAAAGAGTTTGACAAACTCAAAAATGAAGCGAATGCCGTCGGTCTGGTGAGCTTGAATAAAAAATGGTATGAAACTGACAGCTATAAAGATGTGCGTGAAGTGGATATTCTCCAGGATGCGAAGGGAGAAGATCCTACCAAAAGTATCCAGAAACGAGATTTGATGCGTTTGGTCACCAAAGGGTTGAACCGAAACGAACGTTTGATAATCATCCTTTATTACTATGAAGAATTGACGATGAAAGAGATTGGCAGTACTTTAGGTCTCTCTGAATCTCGCGTCAGTCAAATGCATTCAAGTATCGTCAACCGTTTAAAAGAACAATTGGGGCGAAGACGTCCTGAATTTGCTTAATACAGCTTGTCATAATAAAGATTCACATCAGGCCTCCATACCAATGGAGGCCTTTTTTTACGTGCACTGTTCTCTCAGGCGAGTTCAATTTCAAAAAACCTGACAGTTATCGACTCTGATACTCGAAATTGGAACCGGATTAGATTTAGAATAAACGGCGTCAGAGGATGCCGATTCCGGATTAGCGGTTTTATAGATCGCTTTTGATTTTACTTACTTCAGATAGACAGTCAGGGCTACGGTTCATTCATGGATGTTTCTCAAATTGAAGATTACTATCATCGCTCACTGACCGAAGTGGGAAAAGCACTCATGGGTCAGGAAGATCTGGTGGAAGGAGTTTTGATTGCCTTATTTTGTGAAGGAAATGTACTGATCGAAGGTGTCCCCGGACTTGGTAAAACTCTCCTGGTGAATGCCCTCAGTCGCGCTTTATCTTGTCAGTTTAAACGTATTCAATTCACACCTGATTTAATGCCTTCGGATATTACCGGGCATTCCGTGTATGACATGCATGAGAAAACTTTCACGTTCAACCAGGGGCCCTTGTTTACTAATCTTCTTCTGGCAGATGAAGTCAATCGCGCTCCTGCCAAAACACAGTCTGCACTACTGGAGGCAATGCAGGAACGGCAGGTATCCGTCGATGGAAATACATATCAGTTGGAACGCCCTTTTCTGACGATTGCGACTCAGAATCCTTTGGAACAGGAGGGAACGTATCCCCTGCCGGAGGCACAACTGGACCGGTTCATGTTCAAACTCATCGTGGACTATCCGACACAGGACCAGGAAAACGAGATCCTCAATTTGTATGCTAGCGGTAAAGATAATCGCAATCTCGATAGTTTTGGTATCGAGCCAGTTCTTAACACGGAAACAATTTTGGCCATTCAGAAACGTGCGACAGAGATTATTGTAGAGCCTTCGATCATTCAATACATCACATCAATTGTCTCGCGTACGAGAGGCTGGCATACAATCGAAGTGGGAGCCAGTCCACGTGCCAGTGTGAACCTGCTGATTGGAACACGTGTGTTGGCTGCGTGTCGAGGACGAGATTTTGTTGTTCCCGATGATGTCAAAGAGCTGTCGTTACCTGTGATTCGCCATCGAATCCGTCTGCATCCCGAAGCGGAAATTGAAGGCATTGATGTCGATGACGTCATCCGTGAAATTCTGGAGAGTGTCGAGGCCCCTCGCCAATGATGCCACGTCTTTCACTTTTGTTTTTGTTCGCGACTGCCATCATCCCGTTTGCACTCGCAACGTTCTGGCCAATGGCGGCACAAATGGGTATTTTGATTTGTCTGGGAGCATTTCTGCTGGCATTGATCGACTTGGCCATCACGCCTTCGTTGCTGGTTATCGAAGTTCACAGAGACGTCAAAGAGGTGCTCAGTGTAGGCACTCCCAATAGTGTGAAACTCTGGTTTACGAATCGAGGCTCAGTTGCCTTGAAAATCGAGGTACACGATGAGCCGCCGACTCCCTGTCATTACACTGATCTGCCGTTTGAAATCGAATTGTTTCCGAATAAGCATCAATACAGCATCTATCATGTGGAACCACATCACCGAGGCGACAATCGGTTTCGCCGTGTGTTTCTACAAATGAAAAGTCGATTGAAACTATGGACGATTTATGATGAACGGGATATCCATCAGCAGGTCCGTATCTATCCGGATATCAAATCAGTGCATGGTGTCGAGCTATTAGCCCGCCGCAATCGATTGGCAGCGGCGGGAGTGAAACTTTCACGTTTAAGAGGCAGAGGTACCGATTTTGACCGTCTGCGGGATTACCGTCGAGAAGATGAGCTGCGTAGTATTGATTGGAAAGCCACTTCACGTCATCAGCAATTAATCAGTCGTGAATATGTCGTTGAAAAAAATCAGAACATCATTTTTTTGCTCGACTGTGGCCGATCAATGTGTAATGCCGATCAAGGTGTAACACACTTTGATCGCGCCTTAAACGCTGCTATTCTGTTGAGTTATGTGGCACTCCGACAAGGAGACTCCGTTTCACTTTTGGCCTGTTCCAATAAGGTCGAACGTTGGGTTCCTCCAATCAGAGGCGCTGGTTCGATTCAGAAGCT